>NZ_JANKAS010000005.1 GCF_024622505.1 Irregularibacter muris | reverse complement strand
TACTCTATGGAGCCACAGCCATCGGTCGTGATCTAGCCCCTCGGGTATCGGCAAGAGTACATACAGGACTAACGGCAGATTGTACAAAACTAGAAATCGATGAAGAGAGCAAAAACCTGAGAATGACTAGACCCGCCTTTGGGGGAAACATCATGGCCACCATACTTTGCCCAGATTATCGCCCACAAATGGCCACCGTGCGTCCAGGGGTTATGCAAAAGATTACACCGATCAAAGGGGCAAAAGCCCTTGTGGAAGAATTTGCTCATGAATTTAAGGCAAATGCCAAGTACGTAGAAGTAATGGATGTAATCAAGAAAGTAAGCGATAAAATCGATATACAAGAAGCCAAGGTCTTGGTATCTGGAGGACGGGGAATGGGAAGTCCTGAAAACTTTGAACTGTTAAGAAAACTGGCAGAGGTTTTAGGAGGAGAAGTCAGTGCCTCTAGAGCAAGTGTGGATGCTGGTTGGGTAGAAAAAGACATTCAAGTGGGTCAAACGGGAAAAACTGTACGTCCCAATCTATATATTGCCTGTGGAATTTCCGGTGCCATCCAGCATTTAGCAGGCATGGAAGAATCCGATATTATCATTGCCATCAACAAGGATGATTCAGCCCCCATATTTGAAGTAGCAGATTATGGAATTGTGGGGGATGCAACGAAAATCCTTCCCATACTTACGGAAAAGATTAAAGTAGAAATGGATGCTAAAAAGTAATTTGTGATTATCTAAGATGGTGGTGTAGGTTTATTCATTAGGAAAGATAATTAGGAAGGGGTGTAGAGGGTGAAAGGAAAAACCATAAAGGAATTAAAAATAGGGGATAGAGCATCTGTGAGTAAGACAATAACTGAAACAGATGTCTATATGTATGCAGGAATAACCGGCGATCTAAATCCTATGCATATTAATGAAGAAGTAGCTAAACAAACTATGTTTAAAGGAAGAATAGCCCATGGGATGCTTACTGCGGGATTAGTATCTGCTGTTCTTGCTATGCAGCTGCCAGGACCGGGCACAATATATATGGGACAGGAATTAAAATTTGTATCTCCTGTAAGATTTGGAGATACCATCACTGCTGAAGTTGAGGTAGTAGAGTTTATAAAAAACAAAATGGTAAGACTAAAAACAGATTGTACCAATCAAGAGGGAACAGTGGTATTAGAAGGATATGCTTTGGTGATGCCACCAAAGTAAACAATGTAAATAGGGGGATAAACTATGAGAGAAGTAGTTATTGCCAGTGCAGCGAGAACACCAGTGGGAAGTTTTGGAGGAGCTTTATCTAAAGTATCAGCCATTGATTTAGGAGCTGTTGCAGCAAAGGAAGCCATCAAAAGAGCAGGGATTCAATCTGAAATGATTGATGAAGTGGTTTTAGGAAATGTTTTATCTGCAGGATTGGGACAAAACACAGCCAGACAGGTAGCGATAAAGTCAGGCATTCCTGAATCTGTGCCAGCGATGACCATCAATAAAGTCTGTGGTTCTGGCCTTAGAGCTGTGAGCATGGCGGCTCAATTCATTATGCTAGGAGATGCAGACATCGTCCTTGCAGGAGGAACAGAAAGCATGAGCAATGCTCCCTATATACTCCCTTCCGCTAGATGGGGCCAAAGAATGGGCGATGGGAAAATTGTAGACTACATGGTACATGATGGACTATGGGATATTTTTAATGACTATCACATGGGCATAACCGCAGAAAATGTGGCAGAAAAGTGGAATATCACAAGGGAGCAACAAGATGAATTTTCCTTAAAGAGCCAGCTAAGGGCAGAAAAAGCACAAAAAGAAGGAAGATTTAAAGAAGAAATTGTCCCTGTAGAAGTTCCCCAAAGAAAAGGAGATCCAATCATTGTAGATACAGATGAACATCCAAGACATGGCGCCACGATAGAAAAACTCGCTAAATTAAGACCTGCCTTTAAAAAGGATGGGACAGTGACCGCAGGAAATGCATCGGGGATCAATGATGGTGCAGCGGCCATTATCGTCATGTCCAAAGAAAAGGCAGATGAATTGGGGATTAAACCCTTAGCTATTATAAGATCTTACGCATCAGCAGCCCTTGATCCAAAAATTATGGGTTATGGACCTGTACCTGCCACCAAATTAGCCCTTCAAAGAGCAGGACTAGAGGCAAAAGACTTAGACCTTGTAGAGGCTAATGAAGCTTTTGCTGCCCAGTCCTTAGCCGTAGTAAAGGATTTGGGCCTAGATACTGAAAAAGTCAATGTAAATGGTGGAGCCATTGCTCTAGGTCATCCTATCGGAGCCTCTGGAGCAAGAATTTTAGTTACCCTTCTTTATGAAATGGAAAAGAGAGAGGCAAAAACAGGTTTGGCCACCCTTTGCATAGGTGGAGGTCAAGGAACCGCTTTAGTGGTGGAAAGATAGACAACTCATAGGAAAAAGATGTTTATGATAAATGAACATCTTTTTTCTATATCTAGAACATAGGAGTGTCTCCTTAGACGGCATAAAGGATATGAGACGATTATTTTCATTGTCCGTATTGACTTTAGAGAAGAATGAATGAGGGAAATTGTGGTAATGAAAACGATTGCCGAAACATTGTAATTTTATTGACAATGTCGACAGCCAGTGATAAAATAAGGGTGTAGTACGTATATGGGTACGATGTGTATAAATACGAACAAAATGAAATTAGAAAGGGGGAAGAGTGTAAAACCTTAGATTATGGAATTTGATTCATGGCAAGCTTTAGCAGTACACAAAAGAGAAGCAAAAGGTATATAAAAAAGCTTATACATTATATTAACGTCATATAACCTATAGCAAAGATGGAAAAAACATATCATACTATTATACATCATTTGATTGCTAGGAACGATTTTTAGAAAGTCATTTCCATATTATGGGTGATATACACTGTAGCTATATACAAAGAGCATAATGAATGTCTTGCATTTAGTAAGATCATTATTCATATGAACAGGCATAAGGTTTATGATGATGATGTATAACATTGGATAGTTTATTATTTACAAAAATTTAGTCGGGGAGGCATTAAATATGTCGAGTACATTGTTGGTTTTTAACTTAGTCATCTCCATAGCAATTATCCTTATCGGTATTGTTTTACTAAAGGCAAACCCAGCATTATCTATGGTTTTAGCCAGTTTATATATGGGTGTAAGTTCAGGATTCACTTGGGCTGAGTCTGCTGGCATAATTAGCACTGGTTTTGGGAATATGATGACAGATATAGGTTTACCCATAGGTCTTGGTGTTATTTTAGGTCAATTATTATCGGATACGGGTGCAGCTCAAGTGATAGCTGAAAGCATTGTTAGTAAGTTTAAAAAAGAAATAGCTATTTATGCCGTTGGGGTAGCAGGATTTGTATTATCCATACCGGTATTCTTTGATGTAACCTTTATTATTTTAATCCCCATCGGTATTGCTATTGCGAAGGAATTAAACAAGCCAATACCCTTTATAACAGGAGCTCTTTCTGCAGGTGCTGCCATCGCCCATAGCCTTGTTCCACCCACCCCTACTCCATTGGCTGCAGGGGATATTTTCGGATTTAGTACCGGAACCATGTTGATTGTAGGACTTATTGTTGGAGCGATTGCTGTGACGGCAACGGTATTTATCTATTCGAAGATCTTGACTAAGACAAAATACTGGAATCCAGAAAAAGATATTAATCATAGTTCACCCGTTACTGAAAAGCTAGCATCGCTTGCTACAGAAGAAATAGCTGCTTCGGATGAAAATAGGATAAGAACTTCTAGTGATAAACCAGGATTCTTATTCTCCATGTGCCCAATTGTAATCCCTGTTCTTTGTATTCTTTCAGGAACCATTGGAGTTGCGATTTATGGGGAAAACTTACCCCAATTCATCGAATTTATGAGTAATAAATTAATTGCTATCTTACTTGGGACTATAGTTGCTTATTTAATCGGATATAAATATCTAGGTAAAAAAGGTGTGGATGAGTGTGCCAATGAAGGATTAAAAACGGCTGGAATTGTATTATTGGTTACAGGAGCAGGTGGGTCCTTTGGTGCCATTATTAAAGCCACGGACATTGGAAATCACCTAATCTCTGCATTGGGAATAGATACAAATAATGTAGTTATGGTTCTCTTATTTGCTTATTTCATAGGTTTTATCTTCAGAGTTGCACAAGGTTCTGGTACAGTTGCAGGACTTACTTCCATGGCTATTTTAGCACCTATCGCAGTAGCCGTTCCAGTTCATCCTGTTTACATAGCTATTGCTTGTCTAGCTGGAGGAAATAGTATAGGCCATGTGAATGATAGTGGTTTCTGGGTAGCAACAAATCTTTCAGGTTTATCTGTTACTGGAGGGTTGAAAACTTATACCACAGCAATAGGTATTTCCACCATTATAGAAATGATATGTGTAATTACTGCAGCACTATTATTCCCTATGGCATAAAAAAATTTATTCTTTTAAAAATATAAATAATCAAGAGCTGCCTATGCCAAAAGTAAAGCATAGATATGAAAATTGTCTAATCAGAAATGATGGTGGAATGAATATCTATGCTTTGCTCTATATCATAATAAAAAAGCAATTGTACAGAAGTTTTAGGGAAAGATGAAAACTTCTGTTTAAATTCTTGTTTCAAAGGACAAGAAGGACGAAAATATTTTGAATAATCGAGGAGGGGTTAAAATGTCAGTAGTATCAAAACTTACTCAAGGTGTAGAACTTCCCAAAATGGTGAAAATTAAGCAAAACTTTGACAGATCCCACATATCAGAGGAAAAAATCCCCCAAGTGGTCTACGACCAACTTCAACGGGAAGAAATCAAATTACAAATTAAACCGGGTATGAAAGTAGCGATTACCTGTGGAAGCAGAGGCATTGCCAATATAAATATCATTATAAAAGCTATTGTAGATTTTGTTAAACAATGTCAAGGGCAACCTTTTGTCATTCCTGCTATGGGCAGCCATGGAGGTGCAACCCCAGAGGGACAAAAACAAATTCTCAATGATTATGGTGTTACAGAGGAGTTTCTAGATTGTCCAGTGATTTCTTCTATGGAAACCAAACAAATTGGGTCAACAGCTGAGGGGCATCCAGTACTTATTGATAAACATGCAGCAGAAGCAGATGCCATTATTGTATGCGGAAGAATTAAAGCGCATACTGCTTTTCAAGGCTCTTATGAAAGTGGATTAATGAAAATGATGACCATTGGATTAGGTAAACAGCATGGAGCAGAGGTAACCCATGAAGCAGGATTTGGTAAAATGGCTCATTTAGTCCCCCTATTTGGTAATGCAATTCGCAAGAATGCAAATATAATCTGTGGATTAGGAATTATTGAGAATGCCTTTGATCAAACCTACAAACTTATAGGTCTGACCAATGAGGAAATCCTTGAAAAAGAACCTGAGCTTCTCCTAGAAGCAAAAAGAATGATGGGAAGGATTCTTTTTGAATCCGCAGATGTATTGATTGTAGATAAAATTGGAAAAAACTGTAGTGGAGATGGTATGGACCCCAATGTTTCAGGTAGGTTTGGCACTCCCTATGCCTCCGGTGGCATACAGTCTGAAAGGGTAGTTGTCTTAGACTTGACCAATGAAACCCATGGCAATGCCAATGGTATAGGAATGGCGGATATTACCACTCAGCGTTTAGTGGATAAGATGAATTTAGAAATAACCTATCCCAATGCCATCACATCTACACTAATCAATATGGTTAAGATACCCCTATATCTAAAAACCGATAAAGAAGCAATTCGTTTAGCATTAAAGACATGCAATCACGCTGATAAATTAAATTCAAGGATTGTGAGAATACAAGACACCATGCATCTGGAATACATTTATATCTCAGAAGCAATGCTAGAAGAAGCGACACGAAATCCAGATATTGAGGTCGTAGGTAAACCTGAAAAATGGCCATTTGATGAAGAGGGTAACTTACATTTATAGATAGAAAGAATATAGATAAAGGGGGTAAATTCAGTGCTAAATGCTGTAATTATTCATGAAAATGATTCGGTAGCTATTGCCATAGAAGAAATCGCAAAGGGTGAAATGGTATCCCTTAAAACTTTGGATAAAAAGGATATGCTTTTTGAAGCACTTAACGACATACCTATGTATCATAAAATCGCTCTTAAACCGATTAAAGAAGGTCAGCCTATTTTAAAATATGGGGAGCATATAGGACAAGCTTCTGAGGATATTGAGAAAGGGAGCCATGTACATGAACATAATGTCGAAAGTGTAAGGGAGGATCTACATGTCTAATAAAAATATGAATTTTTGGGGATATAAACGTCCGGATGGAAAAGTTGGTATTAGAAATCATATCTTGATTTTACCTGCTAGTGTATGTGCTTCTGACACCACTAGAATTATCGCAAATCAAGTGAATGGAGCCATAACATTTAATAATCAAAATGGATGTTCACAACCTCCAAAAGATTTACAACTCACTGTAGATGTAATGAGTGGCTTTGCTGCAAATCCCAACATATATGGAACGGTTGTAGTGTCATTAGGGTGTGAAAATGCGCAGATGGATCTATTATTAAAGGAAATTAGCAAAAGAACCAATAAACCAGTTAAATCCTTGATTATTCAAGAAGAAGGTGGGACTTTAAAAACCATCGAAAAAGCTGTAAGATATGCTAAAAATTTATTAGCAGAGGCCAGTATGCTCCAAAAGGAAGAATTTCCCATGTCTGAATTGATTATAGCCACAGAGTGTGGTGGGTCGGATACTACAAGTGGTCTTGCATCCAATCCAGCTATAGGCAGTCTCAGTGATAAAATAGTTGATTTGGGTGGTACATCCATTCTAAGTGAAACTACTGAATTAATAGGTGCAGAACATATTTTAGCAAAAAGAGCAAAGAACGAGGCAGTCAAAGAGAGAATCTATGAGATTATAGAAAGATATGAGGAAAGTTTAGAATTAATAGGAGAAAGGGTAAGGGATGGAAATCCATCTCCTGGAAATAAAACTGGAGGATTAACCACTTTAGAAGAAAAGTCCCTTGGTTGTATTCATAAAGGAGGAACGACTACAATAAATGAAGTCTATGATTATGCCAAAGATGTTATAGAAAAAGGACTTGTTATTATGGATACACCAGGAAATGATCCATCATCTATAGCGGGAATGGTTGCAGGTGGAGCACAAATCGTTGTATTCTCCACAGGAAGAGGTACTCCAACTGGAAACCCAGTTGCACCAGTCATTAAGATTACAGGGAATAGAGAAACCTACAATAAGATGGAAGATAATATAGATATTGATTGTTCGGGATTTATATATGGGGAACAAACATTAGATGAATTAGGCAATATATTGCTAAAGGAAGTACAAGAAGTAGCCAGTGGAAAACAAACAAAAGCAGAACAACTAGGCTATATGGAAATAGCGATAATGCGGGCATGCAATTATGTCTAAAATTAGCGCAAACGCAATGGGATAATTAGAATACAAAATATCTGATGGTATAGAAATTAGATGCTGGAGGGCAACCATCTGATATTTATTATAAGTAGAAATAGAGGTTACAATCCAATAAAGATAGAAGGAGTGTCAAATGATGAGGGCAAAATGGTTAACACCAGTAATTACAGCATTTGATAAAGAAGGGAATATTGATCATCAAGCAAATAAAAACATGTATGATCATTTAATTAAAAACAATAGCGATGGAATCGTTGTAATGGGTAGCATTGGGGAATTCTTTGCAATGAATCTAGAGCAGAAAAAAGAATTAGCACAACTGGCCATAGAACATATTCATAATAGAACAAAAGTAATTGTAGGAACGGGAGGAATGTTAGTTAAAGAAACCATAGAACTCTCAAATTATGTATATGATTTAGGGGCAGATGCAGTTATGGTGATAAGCCCCTATTATTTCAAATTAGCTGAAAAAGATATCCAGTTATTTTATGATGAAGTAGCCAAAAACACTAAGGCAAAAATATATATGTATAACTTTCCAGCAATAACAGGATATAATATTACTCCAGAAATAACCCTAAACCTATTAAACAAACATAGTAATATTATAGGATATAAGGATACCGTAACAGAAATGAATCATACTAGGGAACTTATTAATAAAATAACCAAAGACTTTCCTGAGTTTGAAATTTATTCAAGTTATGATGAAAATTTTGCCCATAATGTTTTAAGTGGTGGTGCAGGAGCTATAGGTGGTTTATCCAATATCATTCCAGAGATTTGTGCAAAATGGGTTGAAGCCATTAATAAAAAAGAATTTCATGAAGTGGAAAAAATGCAAAAGTTTATTAATAAAATGATGGCAATCTATGACATAGCCAATCCTTTTGTTTCTACTCTCAAAAAGGCTGTGATGCTAAGGGGAGTGGAAATAAAAGATTATTGCATACTTCCTCTTGCACAAGTTAATCAAGAACAATCTTCAAAAATTAAATCCCTAATGGAAGAGTTAGAGATTCTTTGCTAAGTTTCAATGCCCCATATAATTATTCTGTATAAAAGATACAAGCAAAGTATAGATACAGGATAGCCAATGAAAGAAAAACTATGGATTTTTACCTTTGGTAGCTATTCCATAAAAAATCAGTACAAAAGTATAGTGGGACAATAGATATCCCCGGTCAAATATCCTTTAGTATTTTACCAGCGAGATATCTATTGTCTCATTTTTATGCAAAAGTACACCGATATTCTCCTAAAAATGGAAAATAGGGAGGGCTACAAAAAAACTACATTCTTGTAAGGATTAAGGAGACATTATATAATATAAAATAGCATATGAAGAAAAGGATGAAAGAATTGAAAGAATTTATTACATATAGTCCACAGCAAACCTTTGAATTAGGACAAAGGATAGGAGAAAAGTCCTTACCCGGCACTGTGATTTGCCTTTCAGGAGAAATGGGAGCAGGAAAAACCGCCCTTACCCAGGGCATTGTAAAAGGTATAGGTATAGAAGATTATGTCACCAGTCCTACTTATACCCTAGTTAATGAATATTACGGAGATATACCGGTTTATCATTTTGATGTCTTTCGAATAGAAGATGTAGAAGAGCTGGATGAAATAGGCTTTGATGAATATCTTTATGGACAGGGTGTAGTGATTATTGAATGGCCTTCCCAGATTTTGGAGAGCCTACCTAAAGAATATTTATGGATTTCTATAGATAAGGGTGAAAAGGAAGATCAAAGAATTCTAAAGCTAACAGCCCAGGGAAAGTCCTATGAAAAACAAATAGAGGAGTTGTAAAAATGAAAGTATTGGCCCTAGACACCTCATCTATTGTGGCTACTGCAGCCCTAGTGGATGAAGATAGAGTGATTGGTGAGATGATCATTAATCATAAGAAAAATCATTCGGAAAAACTAATGCCCATTATTCAAAATTTATTGGAAGAAGTGGAAGTAGAAATAAAAGAAATAGATGCCTTTGGGGTATGTATAGGCCCAGGTTCCTTTACGGGTCTTCGTATAGGGATGGCTACAGCTAAGGCTTTGGCCCAGGTAGCAGATAAACCTATGGTGGGCATATCCACCCTAGAGGCATTAGCCTACAATCTCCCCTTTAGCCAAGGGAGTATTTGTCCCATACTAGATGCTCAAAGAAATCAGATCTATACGGGTCTTTATCAATGGAAGAATAAAGAATTGATTGCCCTTGAAAAAGATCAAGCCATAGGAGCAGAAGAATGGATTGAAAAATTAAAGGATCGAGAAAAACCTATAATCCTTGTGGGTGATGGTGTGGCCAAATTTGGAGCCTTATTTCAAGAAAATCTACAGGGAAAAATAATGATAGCCCCTCCTCCAGTGAGAATGCCCAGGGCATCTTCCATTGGCAGTCTTGCCTTGCAGAGAGTGCAAGAAGGAAAAGCTCAACATTTCAAAGACATTAGCCCCCAATACCTCAGAAAATCTCAAGCAGAACAGAATTTGCACAATAGATAGAAGGTAGATGGTCCAAGAGAAAAGGGGAGCTTTCCATGGAGAATGAGGAGAAAAGTAGAAAGTAGGTAAAGTGATGGAAGATATAAAAATTATGCTCATGACCATAGAACATATTGAAGAGGTAATGAATATTGAAAAACTATGCTTCCCCAATCCATGGTCTGAGAAAGCCCTTATCCAAGAAATAGAATATAATCAATTGGCTAGGTATAGGATCATTACCCATGGAGATGAAGTTATAGCCTTTGGGGGTATGTGGCTCATTATGGACGAGGCCCATATTACCAATATAGCTGTTCATCCTGATTATAGGGGGCAAGGAATAGGGGATTTATTGCTAAGAGCATTAATAGAAGTAGCTGAAAGAGAAGGGATTTTTCAATTAACTCTGGAAGTACGCCCCAGTAATTATCCTGCTATACAACTCTATTATAAATATGGTTTTGAAGTGGTAGGCAGGAGAAAGGGCTATTATGAGGATGATGGAGAGGATGCCCTAGTCATGTGGAAAAAAGGGGTATAAAGGGGGAAACTATGAATAAAATATTGAATAAAATTTCCCTAGGATTAATCATCATTACTTTGCCTATAGTGATATTACTGACCTGTGTGGAAATCGCAACTTTTAATAGAAGTTTTTATTGGAATGAATATGAGAAACACCAAGTTATGGAAAATACCGGTATAGAAAAGGTTGAATTAATGGATATTACCGAGGAAATGCTGGATTATTTAAAGGGAAAACGGGAGGATTTGATTATCCATGGAGAGGTAAGGGGAAATCAGCAATTGATTTTCGATGAAAGAGACCAATTACATATGGTGGATGTGCAAAAACTCTTTTTACAAGGTTTTAGTTTACGAAATACCTGTGCTATTATCGTTCTTCTAGCCGCACTTTATTTATTGCTCATAAAAAAAGATAAAAAAACTTTTGCTAGGGGAGTATTTCTCTCAGGGGTTATTGCCCTGGGAACAATCCTTTTAATGGGTCTTATTATTACCACGGATTTTTCTAGATATTTTGATATGTTTCATTATATATTCTTTTCCAATGATCTTTGGCGTCTAGATCCGGGGCAAAGTATCCTGATCAATTTGGTTCCCCTAGAATTTTTCATAAATATAGCAGGGAGAATCGCTATATATTTTTTCCTTGCTATGGGCAGTTGTATAGCCCTTAGTGGTTTTTATCTAAGAAAAATAAATAAAAGGACAAAATTCCATTAAACATAACTTAGGGGTTATGTTTGCAATAGGCCTGTTTAACCATGGAGAACCGTGGTATATACTATATAAATCCTAAATAAAGGGGGAGGAATTTTGTATAAAGACGAAAAGCTACCATTTGAAAAGAGGATTAATGGACTGAAAGAAAAGCTAAATGAATTAATGAAGAACTATGATGGACAAGTTACCTCCGAACTTATTACTATGAGCCAACAGTTAGATACATTAATAGATGAATATTATCAAAGAAAATATAAAAAATAAAGGGACACCCTTTATTTTGAAACAGAAAAGTTGGACATACTTGTTAGGAAGCAAACTTTTCTATTTCACAAAGGCGGCGTTAGCCGCTTTATTGTTTTTTATAAAAATTGAATTTTTGTGCAAAGAAATTAGAATATAAGGAAAAGGGAGAGAAGTTCATGAAATATTCCATAGGAGAAATGAAAGATACTATAGAAGAAAATAAAAATCGGGATAAAGAGATTATACTAATGGCTATTGAAACCTCCTGTGATGAAACCTCTGTTGCTATAGTAAAAAATGGACGAGAAGTTTTATCCAATCAAATATATTCTCAAATAGATATCCACCAACAATTTGGGGGAGTGGTACCCGAGGTGGCATCCCGAAATCATCTTGAAAAGATTCCTCATATTATTGAAGCGGCCTTAGAAGAATCAAAGGTTTCCTATGAAGACTTAGATGGCATTGCCGTAACCTATGGTCCAGGGCTGGTGGGAGCCTTATTGGTGGGGCTATCCACAGCGAAAGCGATAGCCTATGGTTTACATATCCCCCTCATAGGAGTACATCATATTGATGGACATATTGCAGCCAATTATATAGAAGATCCCCATCTGGAGCCACCCTTTGTTTGCTTAGTGGCATCGGGAGGGCACAGCCATCTAGTTTACGTAAAAGATTATGGGGAATATGAAGTCTTAGGAAGAACTAGGGATGATGCAGCGGGAGAAGCCTTTGATAAGATAGCAAGAGCCTTAAAACTAGGTTATCCTGGTGGACCATTGATTGATCAGAAAGCCAAAGAAGGAAATTCCCATGCCATAGAATTTCCCAGGTCTTATTTGGAAGGGGATAGCTATGATTTTAGCTTTAGTGGACTTAAATCCTCTGTGCTTAATTATTTAAATAGCTGTAAAATGAAGGGCAAAGAAATTGTGGTAGAGGATGTAGCGGCAAGTTTCCAACAGGCTGTGGTAGAAGTATTGGCCAACAAGACCATTAAAGCTGCCCTAGAGAAAAAGGTGGATAAGGTATGCCTTGCGGGGGGAGTAGCTGCCAATAGTGCTTTAAGGCGGGCGATGAAGGACTTAGCAGGAAAAAATGGGTTAGAGCTAGGTTATCCCTCACCTATTTTATGTACAGACAATGCAGCCATGATAGGAGCTGCCGGTTACTATCAATATAGACAAGGCAATCTTAAAGATCTTTATTTAAATGCAGTACCTAATTTACCATTAATCTTAAAAAAGAATATTGGATAGGAAGGGATAGAAGGTAGGTGTGAAAATCTACCTTCTATTTATTTTGGCATTTATGTAAACAAAAACATTTTAAAACAATTTTAAAAAGGAAAATTATTATTTTATCAACCTGTGGAGTGTCCATAGGAGAATTTATGTGGACATTGTGGACAAGTTTTTAGAAATGCCAAGAGTATCCCCAATTTTATTACGAAAAAGCTGTGGATAACTCTGTGGACACTGTGGATAATGTGTGGACAGCCTGTACAAAACTTTTAACTAAACGAAGTTAGACAAAATAAATAAAAAAAATAGTGGATTTTGTAATAATTTATGGTCAACCGATTAATGATGGTGGCATCAGGAGTTTACAGTGCTTTATTTAAGATCTTAATCTCCTGATGACAAAATTTGAGCTTTTTTCAGAGGAAGTAGGTGCAGATATTGTCGATATCCTTAGGCATGATCTTTTGGGTTAGCCTTTAGACTTTTATTGCCCATGAGGTATCCACTTTTTTCTAAGACCTTTCTAACCTGTATAGTGACAATAGAGCAAAATACCAATTTGATCAAATCAGGAATAATAAAGGGAATGACCCCTGCTGCCAAGGCTTTTGAAATAGAGTGGGTATAAACAATTGAAAGTTGTATTGCCCCAATACTATAGACAATGATCAATCCAATAATATTGATAAAAAACATATAAAAAATATGGACATCTTTCTTCAGTTCTATTAATTTTCCCATAATAAAAGCTGAAAGAATAAAACCTGTAATAAAGCCTCCTGTAGGACCAATTAATTTAGGAATACCGCTGGTAAAACCTGCAAAGACTGGTAATCCTACTATACCCAATAAAATATACATCACAACTGATAGAGTGCCCAATCGACTACCTAAAATAGTAGCTGCTAAGGTAATTCCAATAACTTGCAAGGTAATGGGAACAGGGGAAAAGGGCACAATAATCTGCAGGGGAGAGATTATTGCCAGTAGTGCTGCGAACATTCCAACTAATACCATTTCTTTAATTTTCATCATATCCTCCTTAGTTAACATTTTAATTTATTTGGTTTACCAAACCATTATATAAAGAAGAAAAAGTATAGTCAACCTATTTAGATATAAAAGTTTACGTAAAAGTCATAAGGTCTTTGTATATTTTGCATAAATCCCAAAATAAGGGGTAAAAAAGGGTAAGGAGAAAAAAGGAGGTATTTTATGACTAAGGTATTATTTCATGTGCCCATAAGGGAGGAGCAGTTGAAGGAGTTAGAGAAGGATTTTCCCAATGTAGAATTTATAAGGAGAAATTCAGAGGAATCTGTAGAAGATCTACTGCCAGCAATAGATATTTGGGTTACTTACGGTATGAACGTGAAAAAAGAACATATAGATCTAGCCAAAAATTTAAAATGGATTGCGGTCTATAGTGCAGGGGTAGATAAACTACCTTGGACAGAAGTGCAGAATAGAAATATTTTTGTTACCAATGTACGGGGAATACATAGGCATTGTATAGCAGAACAGGTATTTGCCTATGTATTATCCCATGAAAGAAAATTAATACAGCAGCAGGAGCAACAAAAAAATAATGTCTGGGATAGACAGATCAAACCTGGAAGTTTATACGGTAAAAGGATGGGCATTATTGGAACAGGAGCTATTGGACAAGAAATTGCCCGTAAGGCCAAGGCCTTTGATATGAGGACCATTGGAGTACGGAAAACCCCTAAAGATACAGAATATATGGATGAAATGTATTCCTTAGAAAAATTTCATCAAGTATTAAGCTTAAGTGACTATGTCATCATGGTTTTACCCTTGACCCTGGAAACAAAGCATATTATGGACAAAGATGCCTTTAAGGCCATGAAAAGGAATGGATACTTTGTCAATATTGCTCGAGGAGAAGTAGTGAATACTCCAGATTTAATGTGGGCTATAGAGGAAAATATCATTGCAGGGGC
The DNA here is from genome assembly GCF_024622505.1 of Irregularibacter muris. Classification (NCBI taxonomy): domain Bacteria; kingdom Bacillati; phylum Bacillota; class Clostridia; order Eubacteriales; family Eubacteriaceae; genus Irregularibacter; species Irregularibacter muris. The sequence goes on along the minus strand of NZ_JANKAS010000005.1, from coordinate 188,272 downwards.
AGCCTTGGATGTATTTGAAGAAGAACCTCTTCCCAAGGATCACCCTCTATGGTCTTTAGAAAATATAGTAATTACTCCCCATACCGCAGGATTATTTCCCGATTATATCAAAAGGTCCAATGATATTTTTAAATATAATTTAGAAATATATATAAAGAATAGGGATGGAATAGAGAAGGAAAAAATGATGAATGTTGTAGATCCTAAGAAGGGGTATTGAAGTTGATCTTACCCTAGCATTATACCCTTGGAGAAGTTAAATTTTCATTTATCCATATTCCTTTATTCCCTCCAATTATGGTATAATATTTAATAAATATTCTGAATACTTATGGAATAGATACCTTTAGGATTATCACAAAAATAAAACACTGAACCAGATAATAGGAAAAGTTAGAGTCCTGCGGGACTCCTATATCACCAGAGCGGCTATAGCCGCTTTTTTGTGGAAACCAATGGTTTTCATGAAGATATCCATATCATAGAAGTCACAAAAATTCCTAAAACTTTTCATATAGTTGTTACTATCTTATCCTTTAAAAGGGTGTATCTATAAAAGCTCAGGATTTGAAAAAGCTTTAAGAACTTCAAAGAATGATTTATATTCCATGATAAAGAGGTGGATTTTATGATTCAATTTAAAAATGTTACCAAAAGGTATAAAAAATCAAAAGTTTTAGCATTGAATTCATTGACAGTGGATATTCAAGATAATGAAGTTGTTTGCTTATTAGGGCCTAACGGAGCGGGAAAGACCACCTTAATAAAATGTTTGACCGGTCTTATTCTTCCGGATAGCGGTGAGATTTATATACAGGATGAAAATATTCTATTGACCAAGAATATGTATATGAAAGACGTAGCAGTTGTGCTAGAAGGTGCTCGAAACTTATATTGGAGAGCCACTGTAAGAAGTAATTTTCATTATTTTGCTGCATTGAAGGGAAAAAAAGCAATAGAAGTAAATGAAAACATTGACAAATATAGCAAACTATTTGGTATAGATGAAATTCTCAATCGACAAGTAAATACTCTATCCTTAGGGCAAAAACAAAAGGTTGCCATAGTATCAAGTATTCTATTGGAACCAAGGATATTAATACTGGATGAACCCTCTAATGGATTAGATATCGATTCTAAAGATATGCTAATAAAAATGCTGGAGAAAATAAAGAAACAGTTAAATACTACAATTTTAATAGCCTCTCATGATTCAGATTTTATTAGAAAAATAGTCGATAGGGTTATGATTATTCATAGTGGAGAAGTGAAAAAAATTCTAATTAACGATAATATTACCAATACTCTAATTGAAGAAGAGTATTTAAAAATTGTGTCTTCATAAAGAGAAGCAATTTCATTTCTTAATAAAAAATACGAAGTTGTAATAAAAGGAACATGTACTTTTTATTAAGATTTCCACTTGTTTATTTATAACAGCATATGAAAATAAGAAGAGGAGATGAGTATTATTGAAATATTTAAATGGGCTATTCGCTGAAATAAAATTAGATTTAGAACTATCATGGTCTTATAAAACTAGTTTTATAAGTGAAATAATAACAATAGCTATTTTATATATTAGTCTATTATTTATGGATGCAGGAGAAAGCTTAGGAATCTATTATGGTTTAGAAGCTCAATCGAAAGAACTATTACTGGTAGGATATATCTTATGGACTTTTTCAATAATGGCCATAAATACAATAAGCTCCAATATACAGACTGAAGCATCTACAGGGACATTAGAGCAAAAATTCACCTCTATAATACCTATGTATACCTTAATTTTAGGGCAACTTATCTCATCATTGCTTGTTCAGTTCTTAGAAATCGCTATCATATTGGCCATCTCTATTTTTATTTTTGATGTTCCTCTAATCATAAATCTTCAGAGCATTATCATATTTTTTATAACCGTAATGGGGATGTATGGTATAGGCTTGATTTTTGGAGGAATTACTTTAAAAGTAAAAAAATTAGGACAGATAATTTTTATCCTACAGATCATATTACTTTTTATTTCCAATACCATATCCATGGCATCCAATAGCATAAGTGTAACAAAACTTATTCCTTTAACAATAGGGAATGATCTCATCAGGAAGGCGATTAGCAATCAAGCTATACCTACATTAGAATACGTCCAATTATTTTCAACGTCTCTAGCATGGGTTATCATAGGAATCATTACGTTTAACTATTTCGAGAAATTGAGCAAGAAAGAAGGATTGATTAGTGCCTATTGAAAGTTTATTCACAATCTATGGGGCCATCTAAATAGATCTTATAGAAGAAAAATAGAATCGGAAGAAATTTATTTTTAGAGCATTTTCCATACCCTTTTAGGACAATATCAATTCCCATAAACAATCCCAAAGGAAACAGAGGACGATTAAAGAAAAACGGTTAGCTTTTCTTTAATCGTCCTCTGTTTTTTATTTATTGTCCCTGATCCCCCATTATGATACAATATTTAATTAATATTCTGAATATTTATGGAATGGATAAAAGGTGATGGATATGAGAGAGAAGAAAAAAATGGCAATGGTAACTGTGGATTTTCATGCAAACATTGTTTTAAGCCAGCAGCTAAGGGAGGCCTTTGGAGACCAAGTAGAGGTCGTCCCTGTGCTTTTACATGACTGCGATGTCATAGATACAGAGGGGATGGATCTGATTGTTTGTTCCAGTGAACTTATTGAAAAAAGCGTGCGGGCCAAAATCAATCAAGAAGTGCCCTTGGTATCGGTCAAAAGAACCATAAATGTAATGAATGTATTGGAACTTTTTAGTCTTGACCGTGAGGAAAAGGTTTTATTGGTGAGTAATCTTCCCTCTATAGCCCAGGAAACCATAAAACTCTTAAAGGAGTTGGGGATTGAGCATGTAGAATTTGTTCCCCATTACCCTGGCTACAATGGTCCTGTTTATGATATTGCAGTGACGGCAGGGGGAAAACATTTAGTTCCCCAGGGGGTAAAAAGAATTATTGATATTGGTCTGAGGGTGATAGATACTTCTTCCATTATAGAAATTTTTTTAAAATTAGACTTGCCTACCAAAGAATTGCATATTTTATCTGAAAAATACAGTAAAGAAATGATTCATCTAAATGCCTATCACAATGAAATGAATAATATGTTAAAGGCTATGTTTCAGGTTTCTAATGATGGCATTGCTGCCTTGGACACAGAGGGGAGTATATTTTTCTATAATCATAAATTCGCCGAATTAATAGGATATAAGGGCAGGCGACTTATCTTTAGAAATATTATGGATTTAATAGAAGATGAAAGTATTATTGATATCCTGCTGGATGTACAGGACAGAAATCATGAAATCGTGAATATCCACAGAAAGGAGATTATATTAAATAAAAGGCTACTTTATCAAGGAAATAAGTTAAGGGGTCATGTCATTGGCATACAAGAGCTACTTTATATCCAGAACCTAGAGAAGGAAGTAAGAAAGAAGTTAGTGGATAAAGGCTTTATTGCAAAATATGATTTTAAGGATTTAGTGGGAAATAGTGAAGAATTACAAAATAAAATCGCACTGGCCAAGAAAATTGCCAGTAAAGATTTAACTGTACTTATCCAAGGAGAAGATGGCACAGGAAAAGAGATTTTTGCCAATGGCATCCACAATTGTTCCAAAAGAAAAAATGAAACCTTTGTAGCGGTAAATATGGCTGCCCTATCAGAAAACCTTGTGGAAAGTGAGCTTTTTGGTTATGAGGGAGGTTCTTTTACAGGAGCTGCCAAGAGGGGAAAGGCAGGATTTTTTGAACAAGCCCATGGAGGGACTATATTTATTGATGAAATAGGAGATGCCTCTTCTAAAATTCAAATGAGCTTATTACGGGTACTACAGGAAAAGAGCATTATAAGAGTAGGGGGCTCTAAAATTATTCCTATCGACGTTCGAGTTATTGCCGCCACCAATCAAGATCTTTATGATTTAGTATTAAAGGGTAAATTTCGAAAAGATCTATACTACAGACTAAAAGTATTACATTTTAAAGTCCCTACCCTAAGAGAAAGAATAGAAGATATCCCTTCACTTGCTCAGTATTTTTTTGAGAAATTAAATAGCAATAAATATCTTAGTGACGAAGTCATACAAGCCTTCAATCATTATTCATGGCCAGGGAATATTCGTGAACTGGAAAATCTAATCTACTATTTAGACAGTATTGTAGAAAAACAAAGAGTAACCCTAAGGGATTTGCCCGAGGAATTGATAGCACAACTTACTCCCTTTAACGAACTCCCTCAATGGGAGGGGGAACATGCCTCTAAAAACCTATTTTTTGTAGAGAAAATGGATGTTTATATTGAAATATTAAAGATACTGGAAAGGGCCAATAGATTAGATCTGAAGATCGGAAGAAATAAAATTACAGAGATTTTAAAAACAAAAGGTTTGAATTTTTCTACAGAACAAATTCGAACGAAATTGAATAAATTAGAAGAACTTGGGTTGGTTGATATAGGCAAAACAAAACAAGGCACACGAATAAATGAAAAGGGAAAAATATTTTTAAAAGAAAATGAATGCAAAAATTAGGGGGTTATTGGGGTATATTTGGTTGGAACCAACCAAATATACCCCAATAACCCTTTTTTAGGGCAATGAAAATGTATTTGCTTCGAAAGCAAAGAAACCAATGAATAATATTTAGGTAAAATTTATAAATATGTAATCCTTTGCGATGTAAAATTATAGAATTTTCAGAAGATTTTCTAAGAGATTTAGAGGATATTTGTGAAAAAAAGTTGTTTTTAAAAATCTTGGCACAAATATTGCTTAATATATCTTGTATACAAATCCCTATGGAATAAAAAATCATGAATCCTATCCCTTTCATGGGATAAATGTAAAAGTGTTTTTGACAATTCTCTAACAGAACAGATTGATTTTGGAAAGGAGGACAAAAAGAGAATGACAAAATATATGATCAAAAGACTATTTAAACTGATCCCGGTATTATTTGGAGTTTCTATCGCTGTATTTTTAATGATTTACCTTATACCTGGCAATGCAGCAGAAGTTGTTGCTGGCCCTACGGCAACCCCAGAAGAGATTCACAATATTGCTGTTAAACTTGGGCTAGATCAACCAGCCTATGTTCAATACCTCAGGTATATGGGCGGAGTTTTAAAAGGAGATCTGGGCTATTCTTATCAGACAGGTCAGTCGGTAGCCGAGGCTATTTCCACAAGATATGCCAACACCTTTAGCCTTGCATTATTCAGTGCATTAGTAGCCACTATTGTGGGTGTAGGAACAGGGATTGTTGCCTCAGCCAAGAGAAATTCTTTCTTTGATCGGTTGAGTATGGGTATTTCCACCTTGGGCATATCGGCTCCAAGTTTTTGGATAGGACTTTTATTTATGATTATTTTTAGTATGAAATTAAAGTGGCTACCTATTTCAGGGTTTAATGGAATGATTTGGACAAAGGAAGGATTTTCTAGTTTGATTTTACCAGCTGTAACCCTAGGCTTTGGTTCAGCAGCCATGACTTCTAGAATGACCCGTTCCTCTATGCTAGAAATTATTCATCAAGATTATATTCAAACAGCTAGAGCCAAGGGAGTAAAGGAAAGGATAGTTATTCTTAAACATGCGCTTAAAAATGCACTCATTCCTATTATCACCATAGTGGGACTAAATTTTGGAAGCCTTTTAGGGGGGGCGGTAGTTGTGGAATCTGTATTTGCCATAAACGGCATAGGCAGACTCATGTTACAGGCTATTAGTGCCAGGGATTTCCCTATGGTACAGGGAACAGTACTAGTGGTAGCCACGACTTTTATAATCATCAATTTGATTGTAGATATTTTATATGCAGCCATAGATCCAAGAATTCAATATAGCTAGAGGAGGTGTTGATTATGCCTGAGATGGTTGGTGCCCTAGGGCATACTTCTGCAGAGAGGAAGACAAAGAAAAGCAGTAAAATAAAAGAGACCTGGAGAAGATTTAAAAGAAATAAAATAGCGGTTATAGGTTTAGGGATTGTGGTTTTTATCATGCTAGTAGCCATATTTGCTCCTTTAGTATCCCCCTATGACCCCTATGAACAAAGCATGGGAAATAGGCTTGTGAAAATAGGTTCTCAAGGACATTTATTGGGAACAGACGAGTATGGCAGAGATATGTTAAGCAGATTGGTCTATGGAGCAAGATTGTCCCTAATGGTAGGATTTTGTTCGGTAGGCTTTGGATTGGCCTTTGGTGTTTTGTTAGGACTTTTATCGGGTTACTACGCCAAACTTGACGGGGTAATCATGGGCATTATTGATGTCCTGCTGGCCTTTCCGGGAGTACTTTTGGCCCTTGCGATTGTCACAATATTGGGTACAGGGATTCAAAATGTCATTCTTGCTGTGGGCATATGGTCCATTCCCACCATAGCTAGGGTAGTAAGAAGCACAGTTCTTTCTACAAAGGAGATGGATTATATTACAGCGGCTAGAGCCTTAGGCCAATCTGATACCATGATTTTATTTAGGGAGATTCTTCCCAATTGCATGTCAGAAATTATTGTTTATTCTACTATGAGATTGGCAACAGCTATTCTTTCAGCGTCAACTTTAAGCTTTCTTGGTCTGGGAGCACAACCCCCTTCGGCTGAATGGGGAGCCATGGCCTCTACCGGGAGAACATTTATTTTTGAGGCCCCCCATTTAACCTTGCTGCCAGGCTTTGCCATTATACTTATTGTTTATGGATTTAACTCTCTTGGAGATGGACTAAGGGATGCTATGGACCCAAATCTTAAAAATGTCTAGAAAAATGAGGAGGAAGGAAATTGAAGAAAAAATTATTAGGGAAAATAACCATTTATTTATTATTGCTCTCTATGGGGATAGCTTTGTTTACTGGTTGCGGATCAAAGGCTGATGAAACCTCAGGGAAAACAGCTGATCACAAGATGACCTTTGTCTCAGCTACAGATGCTGTAGGATTATCTCCTATACTTACCAATGATTCTGCTTCAACTAATGTTTTTAGAGCTATCTTTGAAACTCTTTTTATAAAGGATGAAGCCAGTGGGGAGTTAAAACCGCTACTGGCAGAAGGATTTGAAAATCCAGATGAAAACACTTGGATAATTAAATTAAAGAAAGATATTCAATTTCAAGATGGAACTCCTTTTAATGCAGAAGCTGTAAAATATACCTTTGAGAAGATTCTTGATCCAGCTACGGCTTCCCCAAGGGCCAGCCTCATACAATCTATTGATAAGATAGAAACACCAGATGATTATACGGTGGTTTTACACACTTCTACACCCTATGGAATTATGCTTACAGCTCTTGCCCATCCCAATCTATCCATTGTAAGCCCTAAAGCTGATCAGGCAGGGGATATCAATAGGGATGCAACCGGTGCAGGAACAGGCCCCTTTATCTTTAAAGAATGGGTTGCCGGTGATCAGATTACTTTAGAGAAAAATGAGAATTATTGGGGAGGCACTCCTAAATTAGAAAGTGTAGTCTTTAAAGTGGTGCCAGAGATGTCTACAGCTGTGTCTATGTTAGAGACTGGGGAAGCAGATATGCTAACCAGAATTCCAGCAGAACATCTAGATAGACTAAAGAACAACTCCGATATTACAGTCACTGAAATGGAAGGAACCTATATTACTTATTTAGGATTTAATCAAGAGGTAGAACCCCTGAATAATATAAAAGTTAGGCAAGCGATTGCCAGTGCTATTGATGTAGATGAATATATCCCTACATTAAATGGACTAGGTTACAAGTCCAAGGGAATTATTGGACCAAAACTTATTGGCTACAACAAAGAAATAGAAGATCATGGTTTTGATTATGATGTAGAAAAGGCTAAAGAATTATTAGCAGAAGCGGGATATCCCAATGGATTTGATATTTCCCTTACGGTAGGAAATACCGATACCTATACTAAATTAGCCCCCTTTGTGCAAGCCCAACTCAAGGCAATTGGTATCAATGTTACTTTAAACACAATGGATTGGGCTTCCTATTTAACTTATACAAAGGAAGGCAAGCATGAAATGATGCTGGGAGGATGGGCCAATGTAACAGGAGACGGGGCAGAGTTGTTATATCCTCAGTTCCATTCAGCCAATATTGGAGCTTCCAACCGTACTGGATACAATAACCCTGAAGGAGATGCTCTTATCCTAAAGACTAGAGAAACTGTAGATCAAACCCAGAGAGAAGCCTATTTAAGAGAAGCAAATATTAAGTTTACGGATGAAGTTCTTTGGGCACCTATGTATCACGGGAATGTAACCATGGCTACTAAGAAAAATCTAAAGGGCATAATCCTTGAATCAACAGACCAGTTCTTATTAAATAAAGCATATATGGAATAGGTGATCATATGTCAAATACACTATTGGAAGTAAAAGACTTAAATACACATTTTTTTACTACAAATGGAGTGATTCCCGCAGTGGATGGAGTCAGTTTTGCTCTAGATAAAGGAGAGACCTTAGGTATTGTGGGGGAGTCAGGCAGTGGCAAAAGTGTCACTGCCCGCTCCATCATGAAACTAGTTCCCTATCCACCGGGTAAAATTGTGTCAGGATCTATAAAATTTAATGGAGAGGATTTGCTTTCTAAGAAGGAAAGTGAAATGAGAGAGATTAGGGGCAGAAAAATAGGGATGATTTTTCAAGATCCTATGACCTCTCTCAACCCTCTTTTTACCATTGGCAATCAAATGATGGAAGCCATCGTCATTCATCAAAAAGTAGGAAAGAAAGAAGCTAGGATAAAAGCCATAGAGAGTTTAAAGATGGTGGGTATCCCTTCGCCAGAAGCAAGGATGAATAATTATCCTCACAACATGAGCGGAGGAATGCGTCAAAGGGTAATGATTGCTATGGCCCTATCTTGTCATCCAGAACTTTTAATTGCCGATGAACCAACCACAGCTTTGGATGTGACCATACAGGCTCAAATATTAGATCTAGTAAAAGAGATAAAGGGAAAATTTCATATGTCTGTTCTCATCATTACCCATGATCTAGGGGTAGTAGCGGATATTGCAGATAAGGTTATTGTCATGTACGCCGGGAAGGTGATGGAATACGGTACAGTCATAGATTTATTTGACAATCCCCTTCATCCCTATACCAAAGGACTTTTAGACGCTATTCCCACCCTGGATATGGAGGGGGAGAGGTTAAAATCTATAGAAGGGAATCTGCCCAATGTAAATCTAGACTTTAAAGGCTGCAGATTCGCTGAAAGATGTAAGGAAAAAAGTGAAAAATGTCTAAGGATAGAACCTGAGTTAGTGAAAATAAAGAATGCATATGTACGATGTCATAAATATACACAGTAGGAGGTGAGCCAATGAATAATTCAAGGGAGATTTTGCTGGAAGTTAAAGATTTAAAGAAGTACTTTCCAGTAAAAAAAGGATTTTTATCTAAAGAAAAAAATGTTGTAAAGGCCATAGATGGAGTTTCCTTTGATATAGCAAAGGGAGAGACCTTGGGTTTAGTAGGGGAATCAGGTTGTGGAAAATCTACAACCGGGAGAACGGTATTAAGATTAATTGAGCCAACGGATGGTAGGATAAAATTCAATGGAGAAGATATGACTGCTCTTCATAAAACTCAATTAAGGCAAAAAAGAAAGGATATGCAAATCATCTTTCAAGATCCCTATTCCTCCCTCAATCCCAGGCTCACTGCTGGAGAAATTATAGGGAGAGCTATTGATGTGAATCATCTAACAAAGGGGAAGGAAAGGGAAGAAAGAATTCATAAGCTCCTAGATACTGTGGGACTAGGTGCCAAGGTGTACCACCGCTATCCTAATGAATTTAGTGGAGGTCAAAGGCAGAGGATTGGTATTGCTAGGGCCCTTGCCTGTAACCCTAAATTGATTGTATGTGATGAACCTATCTCTGCCCTAGATGTGTCCATCCAATCCCAGATTATCAATCTTTTGCAGGATATTCAGGATGAGTTTGGCCTCACCTATTTATTTATTGCCCATAATTTAGCGGTCGTCAAACATATTAGTGACCACATTGCTGTGATGTATCTAGGGAAAATTGTTGAAATGGCCAAAAAAGATGATTTATTTAAAAAGCCTGAGCACCCCTATACCAATGCCTTATTATCAGCTATTTTGCCCCCTAATCCAAGGGGAAAGAAAGAAAGAATAAAATTACAAGGGGATGTACCTAGCCCCATTGATATCCCCCCAGGATGTAGATTTTATGATCGATGTTTTAAAAAGAGTAGTTCATGTAGGGAAATAGAACCAACATTAAAAGACATTGGAGGCGGTCATCAGGTAGCCTGCCATAATATAAGGAGGAAAAATTTTGAATACAAGAGACATTATGCAGCTAGCTTTAGATATGGCAGGGTTTGATGATATTCCTGCTGACTCTGAAATCTATGTAGAAGGAGGGGAAATCAAAAAAATACTCTTTGGTGTGGATATAGATAGTTCGGATCTATATTATGCCAAGGAGAATGGATATGATGCAGTGATTGCTCACCACCCCCAAGGAAGTATCATCAATGCCTATGAAGTTTATCAGGATCACATAAAGGTGATGAAGCAATTTGGTGTACCAGAAGAAGTTGCTAGAAATACAATAGAAGAAAAATATGGTATACTAAAGATATCTGTACAGAGCAGTAACTATGAGAACACGATTTCGGTGGCAAAAATGCTAGATATGCCCTTTTTAAATATTCATCAGCCCCTAGATGAAATAGGGCGACGATTAATGCAACAAAGGGTAGATGAGGTTTGTAGCAATGGGAATGCGACTCTTATGGAGGTTGTAAAAGCTCTAAGTAGCTTTAAAGAAATGCAGATAGCAAGGACTAATGTAGAGTTGTTGATAGGAGAGGAAAAGGATAGGGCAGGGAAAACCGTTATTGCCCATGGTACCTATACCAATGGAGGATACGATGTGGCCAATACTTATTTTGAAAATGGTATTGATACTGTTGTCTATATTCATATCGCCTATGCTGATTATGTAAAGCTAAAGAAAGAGAAAAAAGGCAATCTTATTGTATCTGGCCATATAGCTAGCGACTCTTTGGGCATTAACCCCTTTGTAAAAGCTTTAAGGGAGAAGGGACTAGAGGTAACAACCATAAAAGGAATACTTGAATAATCAAGACTATTGATTATTCTAAGGCGGTGTATAAATGAAAAAATACCTAGAGATGTTTTTATCCTTTTTTAGAATAGGGGCCTTCACCATTGGTGGAGGCTATGCTATGTTGCCCCTTATAGAAAAGGAAATTGTAGACAAAAAGAAATGGATTGAAAGAAATGAATATTTAGATATGCTTGCCCTTGCCCAGTCTTCCCCCGGCCCCGTGGCGGTAAACACCTCGGTGTTTGTAGGCTATAAAATTGCTGGTATGCCCGGAGTAGTGGCCACTGTCCTTGGCTCTGTTTTGCCATCCTTTCTCATTATACTGATTATTGCCTCTATTTTTGTTGGGATAAAGGATAGTGTGGTAGTAGAGAGAGTCTTTAAGGGAATAAGACCAGCTGTGGTAGCTCTGATTGCGGCTCCTGTAGTGAGAATGGTAAAGAGTGAAAAACTAAATAGAAAGACCATATTTATCCCCATAGTAGTTGCTCTGTTGGTGGCTTTTTTAGATGTTACGCCGGTTATTCTCATTATGGTAGCTGCTGTTGCAGGAAACCTGTATAAGAGGGAAAGGAAAGGAGAGAAGCATAGGTGATCTTTATACAATTATTTCTAACCTTTTTCAAAATAGGACTATTTAGCTTTGGAGGGGGATATGCTATGCTGAGCATGATGCAGCAGGAAGTGGTCAGCATAAATCAATGGACCAGTGTTCCAGAATTTGTGGATATGGTAGCCATATCCCAAGTAACCCCAGGACCTATTGCTATAAATATGTCTACCTATGTGGGATATAAGATAGCAGGAGTCCTAGGTTCTGCTATAGCGACCCTTGGCTGTATAGCTCCTTCTGTGATCATTATGTTGATTATCACCCGCTTCTTTTTTAAGTTTCAAAACAATCCCTATGTGGAAAATGCCTTTCTAGGACTCAGACCCACGACGATAGGTCTTGTTGCAGCAGCAGCTATTCTTGTGGCAGAGGGTGCCTTTATTGATATAAAGAGTTTGATCCTATTTGCCATAGCTTTTTTACTTTCTTATAAATATAAAATAGATCCTATTTTAATGACGATTGGTGCAGGGGTTGCGGGATTTATCTTATATTAGAAAAAGTCTAAGCCCGGTAAAAGCAGGGTTGTGATCGGTGGATTCCCATTTGTCCCTGTTATAAGGCTAAGAGTTTGTAAGCTCATTACAGGCCTAGTCAAAACTCGTTTCACTCGAATACTTGACTAGGCCTATCTTTTACTTCACGAATAAACCCTAAGCCTCTACACAAAACAAATTTTTCATTCAGCTATCACAACGCAAGTCAATTTAACCTAATTTCCATAGTTTTCCAATGTATATTTTTATCCTTCCTGCATTTCTTCTAGAATTATCATATCTTCTTCCCAATTGGCTATATATTCTTTCAGACGAAGTTTAGCATCTTCATATTCCTTAGTTACTGTAAGAGCATTGTCCCCATCCTCATAAAAATTTGGTTGACACATCAGGGATTCAAAATCTTCTATTTGGCCTTCTAAGGATTCAATTTCTTTTTCCAGTCCACTAATTTTTTGTCTTTGTTCTTTGAGTAATTTTTGATTTGCCCGTTCTTTTTTTCGTTCTTGTTTTAATTGGGTTTTATTGATTATAGGCTGAATTTCCTGAGCCTCCTGTAATAACTGTTGTTGTTTTTTCTTTTCAAGATAATATTGGTAGTTCCCTAGATACTCTTGAATTTTTTCTTCCTTCATTTCAAAGATTTTATTGGTCACCTTATTTAAAAAATACCGATCATGGGAGATGACCAATAAAGTGCCTTTATACTGCATGAGGGCATCTTCCAAGACTTCCTTAGTCGCAATATCAATATGATTGGTAGGCTCATCCATAAGGAGGAGATTGGCCTGGGATAGCATGAGTTTGGCCAAAGCTACTCTGCTTTTTTCTCCCCCGGAAAGGGTGGAAATACTTTTGAAAACATCGTCCCCTGAGAATAAAAAGGCACCTAAGACATTTCTAATCTCTGTCTGAAGGGCAGTAGGTTTTACCTGCCATACTTCTTCGATTATGGTATTATTTTCATCCAAAGAGGTTTGCAATTGATCATAATAGGCTGGATAGACGTGGGAACCGAGGATAACCTCTCCTTCATCACCAGTCAATTCTCCCAAAATAATCTTAAAAAGAGTAGATTTGCCCACACCGTTAGGGCCAATGATACCAATGTGATCCCCTATAAAAATCTGAAAGTTTAGATCAGAAAAAAGTTTAAGTTCTCCAAAGGATTTAGAAAGCCCCTCTACTTTGAGAACATCTCTACCACTCTTTACTTGGGGTTCAAGGGTAAGATGAAGGGTAGGCAGCTGGGTCACAGGGGAATCTATTCTCTCCATTTTATCTAACATTTTTTGTCGGCTTTCTGCTTTTTTTATGCTCTTTTCTCGGTTGAAAGAACGAAATCGTTGAATGATTTCCTCCTGCCTTTTGATTTCTTTTTGTTGCTGTTCATATTGATGGGAGAGAACCTCAAGGGTTTTTCCCTTTTCTTTTACGTATTGGGAATAGTTTCCATTGTAGGTGTATAATTTATGATTTTCAATTTCAAATACTTGGGTGACAAGGGCATCTAAAAAATAGCGGTCATGGGAAATAATAAATAATGTGCTGGCATAACTTGATAAAAATCCCTCTAACCATTCTACGGTTTCCAAATCTAGAAAATTTGTAGGCTCATCTAGTAGCAGAATATCAGGCTCTTGTAATAGGAGCTTTCCTAGAGCAATCCTGGTTTTTTGACCCCCACTAAACTGGACAATTTGTTTGTCATAGTCTTGTTCTTCAAAGCCTAATCCCTTTAATATCCCACGAATTTGACTGGGATAGCCATAACCGTTTTGTTTTTCAAAATCCTCTTGCAAATGTCCATACTCTTCCATGAGAATGTGCATCTTTTCATCTTCTTCATTTTTACCAGCAGAGGAAATGTCTTGTTCCAGTTGACGAAGCTGTTTTTCCATGGCGATGAGGGGGACAAAGATCTCCATGATCTCTTCCCAAAGAGTATTTTTCTCATTTAAATCAAGGTGCTGAGAGAGATAGCCCATAGAGGTATTCCGAGGAGTAGTGCAACTTCCTTCGTCAGGGGCAAGCTCGCCGGCAATGATTTTGAAGAGCGTGGATTTACCGGCTCCATTTCTTCCTACCAGGGCTATACGTTCACCCCCATTAATTTGAAAACTAATATCATCTAAAATTGTATTTATTCCATAATTTTTTTTAATATTTTTGCAGCTTAGTATCATAGGAAATTCCTCCAGAAATATTCACAAATATTATTCATATTGTATCAAAAAATAGGGTATAAATAAATAGAATGAAAAAGCTGAAAAATTGACACGAACTTTAACAAATGATATAATAAAATCGTTAAAGTTTTATTAAAAACAAAATGGATGGAAAAATATACCAACCACGTCATAATATGGGGGGGAACAATATGGAAAGATCATCACACAAAGTTTCAATGGCTGTCATTAGAAGACTGCCAAAATATTATAGATATCTTGAGGGACTTCTAAAAAAAGATATAAATCGTATTTCCTCAAAGGAATTAAGTAGAATTATGGGATTGACCGCTTCCCAAATAAGACAGGATTTAAACTGTTTTGGAGGATTTGGGCAACAGGGATATGGATATAATGTGGCAGAATTACATAATGAGATCGCAAAGATACTTGGGCTGAATAAACACTATTCATCGGTTATTGTAGGAGCAGGTAACTTAGGGCAAGCAATTGCCAATTATTCAAACTTCCAGAGACAGGGTTTTGAATTAAAGGGAATGTTTGATATTAATCCTAAGCTCATTGGATTGCGTATTAGGGACGTAGAAATCCATGATATAGACAATATAGAAGGTTTTGTCAGAGAAAACGATATTGAAATAGGAATCATCGCCGTACCTTTAGAAAATGCTCAGGATATTGCAGATAAGCTAGTAGCAGGGGGAGTAAAAGGAATTTGGAATTTTGCACCCTTTGATGTGAAAGTGCCTGAAAATGTGGAGATTGAACATGTTCACTTAAGTGAGAGCTTATATACTCTTACTTATTTATTAAATGAAAAAGATATCTTAGAAAAAAAAGATTAATATTTTAAAAAAAGTATGGTCCTGACCTTCAGAACCATACTTTTTTAATTGCTTCTTACTTCCATTAAAAAAGGAACCTATATTCTAGGTTCCTGATGATTTACAATTAAATTATTTTACTGGATCAGAAGATAAAGCTTTTGTTGCTAAGTCAAAGAATTCTTTGACATGAATGGATGCACCAGTAATTGCATCAGCATGGCCTTCTTCGCTAGTATATTCGACAGCTGTTGGGTCTTGAATTTCAACTAAATATTTTTCAACTAATTCAGCTTGTTCATGCCACTCAGCACTAGCTCCGCCATTTTCTACCATACCATATTCACCAGATTTGGATTGAGTGATTTTGTCATCTCCACCATCTTTGAAAAGACCATTCCATGTAGCGTCAACGATTTTTCCATCTTTAACTTCTACATCTACTACATATTTCCAACCGGAATCGCCAAAATCAGCTTCTTCAGCATGGTATGTACCATCTTCTAATGAAGAAACGTCTACTTTTGCAGTTTCTTCTGCTGGTTGTTGTTCTTCATTATTTGCTGGTTCTTCTGTATCAGCAGGCTTAGAAGAGCATCCTACTACAAATGAAAATACTAATGCCAATACTGCTAATAACATTAAAGCTTTTTTCATGATTTTCCCCCTCAAAGGTATTATTTTGTTTGGCTCAATTGTTATTATATATACAATATATAATAAAATCAATAGGTTTTTTGAAAAAATATATAAGAAAATATATATGTTTAGTTGGATTAAAAAAATCAACGATTTATTATTGTTCTATGAGAAAATCCCGGTTTATTTGAAAAATAAACCGGGATTTTGCATACCTTTTATAAGCAATATTAAATTGATAATGATTTGTTAAGATTCAAAGTAGCCTGTAAAGGAAAAAGGAAGGAATACTTACCTATAAGCCAAGGATTATTCACCTTATAATTGGGGATTTCCATAGCATTTTCTACATACTGGGATGTAATGATCATTTCCTCCTATTTGGATTTGTTCCCCAGTATAAAGGGGCTTTCCATCCAGTACCCGAAGAACCATAGTGGCCTTTTTATTGCAAAACCAACAAATGGTTTTAATTTCTTCTATTTTGTCTGCATAAAGCAGTAAGGTTTCACTACCTTCAAATAGATGGTTTTGAAAATCATTTTTTAGACCATAAACAATGACAGGAATATCCATATAATCTACAATTTGCGTTAGCTCAAGCACTTGATCCTTAGTCAAAAATTGTCCTTCATCCACTAGGACGCAGTGGGGTGGATTGGCTTCTATGGTTTTTCTAAGGCTGGTACCCTTTCCAAAGGTATAGGCCTTACGTTTCAGACCTATACGGGAAGCAATATATCCTTCGCCAAAACGATTGTCTAGAGAAGAGGTAAAGAGGATAACGCTTTTTCCCTGCTCTTCATAATTATGAGCTATCTTTAATATCTCAATAGATTTTCCTGCATTCATAGTAGAATAGCGAAAATAAAGTTGAGCCATTTTTAAGCCTCCTGTATATAATCAGTTAAGAACGACATAAACCTATAAAATTATATCATGAAATGGGAAAGTTTGTCTTGTTTGCCAAGGGAAAAATTTTTCTATATTTGTAAAGAGAGAGAAGCAATTCCAATGATGATAATCCATAGTATTGTGGTAAAATAGAATAAAAAAGTGGAGGCAATTATGAAAGTTTATGCATTGGTAGGATCCAGTGGAACAGGAAAAAGCTATAAAGCTATGAGGGTATTAAAAGAACACGATATAGATATGATTATAGATGATGGACTATTGATCTTAGGAACAAAGGTGGTAGCGGGTTCCTCAGCAAAAAAAGAAAGAACAAAGATTGGGGCAATTAAGAGAGCCCTTTTCTCTGAAGAAGATCATATAAAAGATGCCCAGAAAGCAATAGCTCAATATCGTCCAACATCCATCCTGATCTTAGGAACATCTCAGGGCATGGTAAAAAAGATTCAAGAGAAATTAGAATTACCTCCCATCGGAAAATTTATTTTTATTGAGGAAATATCCCAAAAATGGGAGATGGAAAAGGCGAGGGATATTAGAAAAAGAGAGGGAAAACATGTTATTCCCGTACCTGCCTTTGAGGTGAAAAAACATTTTTCAGGCTATTTTTTAGATCCCTTAAAAATTTTTAGGAAAAATTCTGGAAATAAGCGGGAAGAAGTAGAGGAAAAAACAGTGGTACGTCCCACCTTTAGCTATCTAGGAAACTACACTATTGCAGACACTGTGATTAGTTCAGTAGTGCAATATATTGCCCTAGAGAATGAAGCCATCAAAAAAATAGGGAGAATCTATATTCACAGCCAGAGCAATGGGATGATTATTCAAGCAGACATTACGCTTCATTATGGAGTGATTATACCTGAGGTTGTAGAGGAGCTACAAAGGAAAATTACAAAAAAATTAGATTATATGACGGGACAAAATATATTAGAAGTAAACATATATGTAAGGAAGTAGTTTAGATAAATATAGAAATCAAGATTAATAAGGAGCAGAATAATGCATATAAAGGAATTTGATGAAGGGGTCATCATAAAAAATATTAAGTATTTTCACCCCATCCACACCTTTGAATGTGGACAATGTTTTCGGTGGGATAAGACAGAGGAAGATAGCTATATCGGAGTAGCCCATGATCGCGTATTGGAAGTAGCATTGCGAGACAAGGACCTACATATTTATAATATCAATCTAGAAGAATTTAACCATTTATGGATAGATTATTTTGATTTAAGAAGAGATTATGGAGCCATTCAAAGAGAACTAGCAAAGGACAAGACCTTAAAAAAGGCCATTCCCCACGGCCGAGGCATTAGGCTACTCAACCAGGATGAATGGGAGACCTTGGTTTCCTTTATTATATCCGCCAATAAAAATATACCCCATATAAAAATTATTATTAATCGTCTATGCGAAAATTATGGACAACCCATAGAATATAAGGGCAAAATCTACTATTCCTTTCCCAGAGCCCAGGACCTTCTGCATCTTTCGGTGGATGAAATAGCCCAGACCAAATGTGGCTATAGGGCAAAGTATATCCATAGGGCTATAGAAAAAGTAGGAAAGGAGGGCTTTGATCTTTATAAACTAAAAAATCTTTCCCAACCTGAGGCTAGAAAAGAGCTTTTGACTTTTTATGGTATCGGACCCAAAATTGCTGATTGTATACTCTTATTTTCCATGGGTAAATATGGAGCTTTCCCCACAGATGTGTGGGTGAAGAGGGTAATGGAGTTTTTTTACTTTGAAGAATCAGCTACCATGGGAGAAATTCAACAACTGGCTAGGGAAAAATGGGGAGAATGGGCAGGCTTTGCCCAACAATATTTGTTTTACTATGCAAGGGATAAAATAGGGCGACAGAGAGGATAGCTATTCTTTCCTTGAATTAACTGAATTTCAATTTGTCCATTAAGCCCTTTCACAAAACAAATTTCTATTTTGATATAGGAAAGCTGGTCTTTTTAGCAAGAGATCAAATTTTCTTATTTCACTAAAGCGGCGATAGCCACTTTCTTGATGGATCTAAGGAGAATAAAGATAGTATTATAGACAAAAGGGGAGAAGACAAAATGCAATTACTAGGAACAATAGTCAATACAGCAGCGATTATCGGGGGGACACTTATTGGATTTATACTCCGAAAGGGTATTCCCGAGAGAATGAACAAAACCATCATGCAGGGATTAGCTTTGGGTATAATGGTCCTGGGATTAAGCGAAGGAATCAAATCTACCAATCCGATTATAGTCTTTGGATGTGTCGTATTAGGAGGGATTCTAGGAGAATTTATCGGTATTGAAAAAAGATTAGAGGATTTTGGACATCAATTCCAGAAACTATTAAAGAATAAAGGAGGTAATGTTGCCCAGGCTTTTGTCACTACCTCTCTAATTTTCTGCATAGGGGCCATGGCCATTATGGGACCTATTCAAAGTGGACTGCAAAATGATCATACTACCTTATATGCAAAATCTATAATCGATGGAGTGTCAGCAATTATATTTAGTTCTACTTTAGGTATAGGAGTGATATTATCCGGAATTTCTGTTTTTCTTTATCAAGGGTCAATAACCCTATTGGCTTCGGTGATAAAACCCCTTCTATCCGATCCCGTTATACGGGAGATGTCTGCCATCGGGGGTGTCTTAATATTTGGCATTGGCATCAATATGTTGGACATCGTAAAGATCAGATTGGGAAATTTACTCCCAGCGGTTTTTTTACCTATTATTCTCTACATGATTCATCCCTTTAGCTAAGGTGTAAGGTTTTCCTGCAAGAAAAAAAGGGGGGAGATGTCTTAACCTTATAGAGAAAGAGCCATAAAAAGAAGTGGTAAGATATACCAAAAAAAGCGAATATTTTTCCTTATGTTGGGTAATAATGAAGAGGGAGAAAAAATGAACAGAATAAAAAAGGTAGTAATTAGGAGGAATTATTAGAAATATAGTGATATTTTCAATTAATCTCAAAATATGGATGAAATACCCCGTAAAAATAGAAGTATAATAGTTGATATCTAAATTTGCTTTTTATATGATATAAATATATTAGCACTCACCTTAATTGAGTGCTAATAATATGAAAAAAACAAAACTTATATAAAATCATTATTAAGGAGGGTAAAACATGGATATTAGACCATTAGGAGACAGAGTAGTAATTAAGGTAAGAGAAGAAGAGGAAATGACCAAAAGTGGTATTGTTCTTCCAGGAACAGCAAAAGAAAAGCCTCAAGAAGGGACTATTGTAGCTGTAGGTAGTGGAGAAATTGTTGATGGTAAAAAGCTTCCTTTAGAAGTAAAAGAAGGAGATAATGTTATTTTCTCCAAATATGCAGGTACAGAAGTAAAAGTAGGAGAAGAAGAGTATCTCATTTTAAAACAAAATGATATTTTGGCTATTGTTGAAAAATAATAGAGAGCTTTACATAAATATGCTCTAAAAAGAAAATTTGAGGAGGTTATTAATATGGCAAAGGAAATTAAATTTGGTGAAGAGGCCAGAAGAGCCTTGGAATCTGGAGTAAATAAATTAGCAGATACAGTAAAAGTTACCTTAGGACCAAAGGGAAGAAATGTTGTTTTAGATAAAAAGTTTGGTTCTCCTGTTATTACAAATGATGGAGTGACTATCGCTAGAGATATTGAATTAGAAGATGCCTATGAAAACATGGGTGCCCAATTAGTAAAAGAGGTAGCTACTAAGACGAATGATATTGCCGGAGACGGTACCACAACAGCTACTCTACTTGCTCAAGCCATTGTTCGTGAAGGACTTAAAAACGTAGCTGCTGGCGCAAACCCAATGGTATTAAAAAGAGGAATTGAAAAGGCAGTGGAAACGGTAATAGAGGAAATTAAAAAGTCCAGTAAGTCTATTGAAAGTAAAGAAGCAGTAAGACAAGTTGCGGCGAATTCAGCAGCTGATGAAAACATAGGTCAATTGATTTCTGATGCAATGGAAAAAGTAGGGAATGATGGTGTAATCACTGTTGAAGAAGGAAGAACCATGGGCGTTGAGCTAGAAGTAGTAGAGGGAATGCAATTTGATCGTGGATATCTTTCTCCATATATGGTAACTGATACAGAAAAAATGGAAGCGGTTTTAGATGATCCATATATTTTAATTACAGATAAAAAAATCTCCAACATTCAAGAAATCCTACCTGTACTTGAGCAAATCGTACAACAAGGTGGAAAACTATTATTAGTGGCTGAAGATGTTGAAGGCGAAGCTTTAGCTACTTTAGTTTTAAATAAATTAAGAGGAACCTTTAACTGCGTAGCAGTAAAAGCTCCAGGCTTTGGAGATAGAAGAAAAGAAATGCTAGAAGATATCGCTATCTTAACTGGTGGTACAGTAATCACTGAGGACCTAGGATTGGATCTTAAAACTGTTGAATTAGACCAATTAGGGCGAGCAAGACAAATCAAAGTAGACAAGGAAAATACCATTATTGTTGAAGGTGCGGGAGATCAACAAACTATCAAGGATAGAGTACATCAATTAAAAGCTCAAATTGAAGACACTCAATCTGAATTTGACAAAGAAAAACTTCAAGAAAGATTGGCAAAATTAGCCGGTGGAGTAGCAGTAGTAAAAGTAGGTGCAGCTACAGAAACTGAACTAAAAGAAAAGAAATATAGAATCGAAGATGCTCTAGCAGCTACAAGAGCAGCTGTAGAAGAAGGTATTGTAGCCGGGGGTGGTACTGCTTATATTAGTGCTGTACCAGCCGTAGAAGCTTTAGTAGAAACCTTAGAAGGTGACGAAAAAACTGGTGCCAATATCATCAGAAGAGCTATTGAAGAGCCTGTTAGACAAATCGCGATCAATGCTGGATTAGAAGGATCTATTATTGTAGAAAAAGTAAGAGGGGAAAAACCAGGAGTTGGTTTTGATGCCTACAATGAAAAATATGTAGATATGATTGAAGCAGGTATTGTAGACCCAACTAAAGTAACTCGTTCTGCTATCCAAAATGCAAGCAGTATTGCAGCAATGATGTTAACTACAGAATCTGTAGTAGCTGATCTTCCAGAAGAAGAGCCAGCAATGGGTGGCATGCCAGGGGGCATGGGCGGCGGAATGCCAATGATGTAATAAAATCAGCAAAAACCTTTAGGAATGTTTTCCTAAAGGTTTTTTTGTTAGAAAATTAGAAAAGTGGGTATATACTATGGCGGTGGATAACCAATTATATAGGAGGGGGTTTATACAATTTGGGTTAAGAGCATAGCATTTTGCCTTGTAAGGAATTTTGAAACTGTCGCCACGCATTCTCGAGACTTCAGTCGTGAGTTAGTGGAGACATATGTTGATAAAAATTGAGCTAAAAAAGCATATGCAGTATAGAATGGTATAAATCCATATGTTATGATGTTTCTAAAGGTCGGTGACATA
The DNA here is from genome assembly GCF_024622505.1 of Irregularibacter muris. Lineage (NCBI taxonomy): Bacteria > Bacillati > Bacillota > Clostridia > Eubacteriales > Eubacteriaceae > Irregularibacter > Irregularibacter muris. Next base: position 166,032 of record NZ_JANKAS010000005.1, on the reverse strand, counting down.
TGGGAAAGGTTACTTATGGAAGAGGATATATTTATACTATCCAGTATCATATCGTCTGGTGTACAAAGTATAGGCATGAGATATTGCAAGGAAAGATAGAGTCTAATCTTAAAGAAATAATAAAGCAGATAGCCAAAGACAATCAATTCACAATACTAGAAATGGAATCCTAGCTATTTTGTAGCTACTGTATCAGAGAACACAGAAAAACAAATAAGAGAGTATATAAGAGATCAAAAAACTAAATAGGAAAGGTGGGGCGAACCTTGGTGCTAAAGAGCTATAAATATAGAATATATCCAAAGGACCAGCAAAGAAAGCAATTAGCAAAAACTTTTGGATGTACTAGGTTTGTGTATAACTACTATTTAGATAAAAAGATAAAATTGTACGAAGAGAAGAAAGAAACTCTGTCGAAAATAGATTGTAATAACCATTTAAATAGAGAGCTAAAGAAAGAATTTATCTGGCTCAAGGAAGTAGATAAGTTCGCCCTAACCAATGCTGTTTATCATTTAGATACTGCTTATCAAAATTTCTTTAGAAGAATTAAACAGGGAAGAGATAAAACCGGATTTCCTAAATTCAAGAGTAAGCATAGCAATCAATTTAGCTATACAACCAACTTTACAAACAAGAATATAGAAGTAAACTTTGCAGAAAACAAAATTAAACTACCAAAGCTAAAATGGGTAGAAGCTAAAGTCCATAGGGAATTTGATGGAAAAATCAAGTCTGTAACAGTATCTCAAAGTCCAAGTGGGAGACATTTTGTGAGTATTCTTGTGGATACCCGGATAAAAGAATTGCCTAAGACCCATAAGAACATAGGAGTTGATTTAGGTATTAGAGATTTTCTAATAGATAGCAATGGAAACAAGATTTCTAATCCTAGAAACCTATATAAATATGAAAGGAAACTAACTAAACTACAAAGGCAATTATCCAAGAAGCAAAAGGGAAGTAAGAATAGAAGCAAGATGAGAGTCAAGGTAGCAAGGCTTCACGAAAAGATATCAGACATCCGAAAAGATTTTTTACATAAACGATCTTCACAGATTATTAATGAAAACCAAATTGTAGTTAGTGAAGATTTAAATGTGAGTGGAATGATTAAGAATCGCAAATTAGCAAAGGCAATATCCGATGTATCTTGGTCTGAATTTACTAGACAGCTAGAATATAAAGCAAACTGGTATGGTAGAGATTATATCAAAATTGATAAATTCTTTCCATCAAGTCAATTATGTTCAGATTGTGGATATAAGAACATAGAAACCAAGGATCTTTTGGTTAGAGAATGGGTTTGCACGAATTGCGGAAGCCATCACGATAGAGATATAAATGCTAGCAGGAATATACTACAAGAAGGACTTAGAATATTAGCATCAGCATAACAAATGATAAATCTAGGGTAGGAACTATCCGAATTAACGCCTGTGGAGAATGCGATGCAGTAAGGTCGGTCCAAGAAGCAGGAAACTCTAGTAGTGATGCTAGAAGCTCGCGACTTTAGTCGTGAGAGGTTCACAAAGGTTTTTCATATACACTATCCAATAGATGATTAAAAACTTTTTCACGATAATAAAGGGGAGGGAAATTACTTGGACGGTAATCAAACTAAGGAATTAAGTGCACTGAAGGATTTGATAGAAACGTTCTTAGCACATACTGAAAAATGGTTACAAGATGGAATCATAGATAAAGATACATATGAAGAAATTAGAAAAGAAAAAATAATATTTACAGTCCTAGGGAAAAACTAATTTCTTAAGGGCATTTTGCCATTTTTGTATAAAACTCACTTTATTACCCAAAGCTAAAGACCATGCAAGCATGGTCTTTAGCTTTGGGTAGGATAACTATAGGGGTAGATTTCATTGGATAGAGCACCATACTGTTTGGCGATATTTAGGATAGGATCTTGGTGGGTATTTTTAATATCCTTTACCACACAGAGCACATTCCCATGTTGAATCGCGTTTTGATACATAAGGACCTGAGGTTGAGGTACACCTTGGCTCATCAATGTCATGGACATATTGCCAGGTTCCGCATCATAAATATTCATCATGACAACATTGGTGTCTTCACAGTCGATATTGTTTCCTGTACAATCATTAGGAGACATTTTATCATCCCATTGGTTAGGGGAGATAATATCTACATGAGAAGATAATCGCTCTTGTTTTATTTGTTTTGCACAGTTTTGTGCATCCTGTTGAGAGGTAAAGATACTCACTAAAGTAGGCATAGCCTTTCTCCTTTCAGGGTAAAATGACTCCACCATAGGTGGATGAATGTTCTTATTATTACCTCCAAAGGGAATAATTATGAAAAAAGTTAAAAAGAGATTCACAATATAGATAAACTTGAATTCAATCAGCCTAAGGCATTAAAGTAAGAAAAAGGGATACAGAATATTGCGAAAACCATATATTCATTGACAAAGGAATAAAAATCAACTATACTATTTGAAAAATATAGAACTTTCCTCATATATCCTCAAGAATAAGGCTTGAGAGTCTCTACCAAACAACCATAAATTGTTTGACTATGGGTGAAAATTACTCCACAGGAAATATTTCATATATCCTGTATATTTTTCAATCCTCTTATTGAAAATAAACAGATGAGTAAGTTTCACTCAGAAACCACTTATCTGTTTTTTTGTTGTAAAGAGGAAGGAAAGGTTATACTTAGACACAAAGAATTTTTTATCAAATCATAGCGGCCATGCTGCTTTCTCATGATCACATATATTTTGGAAAGGAAGTGCACACAATGGATAAAATAGTAAAAGAAGGCATTACATTTGATGACGTATTATTAATTCCAGCTAAATCTGAGATATTACCCAATCAGGTAAGCCTTGCTACACGCTTAACAAAAAAGATACGATTAAATATGCCTATCTTAAGTGCGGGAATGGATACCGTTACAGAAGGGAGACTAGCTATAGCCATAGCTAGAGAAGGTGGGATTGGAATTATTCATAAGAATATGTCCATAGAGGAGCAGGTTTTAGAAGTGGACAAGGTAAAGCGTTCTGAAAATGGTGTTATTGTGGATCCCTTTTATTTATCTCCTTACCACCTAGTAGGAGATGCCCTAGAGTTAATGGAAAGATATCGTATTTCTGGTGTTCCTATTACTGAACGAGGAAAATTGGTAGGAATTATTACAAATAGGGATTTGCGTTTTGAAACGGATATGAGTAAAAAAATAGAAGAAGCTATGACGAAAGATAACCTAGTTACTGCTCCAGAGGGTACAGATCTACCCAAGGCTGAAGCTATTTTGAAAAAGCATAAAATAGAAAAACTTCCTATTGTAGACCAAGAGAATAACCTAAAGGGGTTAATTACCATTAAGGATATAGAAAAAGCCATTCAATATCCTAATTCTGCAAAGGACTCTAGAGGAAGACTATTGGTAGGAGCAGCTGTAGGAATCGGGAAAAATACTCAGGAAAGAATAGAAGCCTTAGTGAAGGCCCAAGTGGATGTTATTGTAATAGACACTGCCCATGGACACTCTAAGGGAGTCGTAGATATGGTAAAAACAATTAAGGGCAAATACCCAGAACTCCAAGTGATTGCAGGCAATGTGGCTACTGGGGAGGCTACAAAAGATCTTATTGAAGCAGGAGCAGATGCGGTAAAGGTAGGCATTGGACCTGGTTCTATATGTACGACTAGAGTAGTTGCAGGAATTGGAGTGCCTCAAATCACTGCGGTTTATGATTGTGCTAAAGTCGCCAATCAATATGATGTTCCGATTATTGCAGATGGGGGTATTAAATATTCTGGAGATATTCCCAAAGCCATTGCAGCAGGAGCGAGCACTGTAATGGTGGGAAGTCTACTGGCTGGTACAGAAGAAAGTCCAGGGGAAACCATCATTTATCAAGGACGAAGCTATAAAGTATATCGAGGTATGGGTTCCATGGCGGCCATGGAAGCTGGCAGTTCTGATAGATATTTCCAAGAAGGCCAAAGGAAATTAGTACCCGAGGGAGTAGAAGGGAAGGTACCTTACAAAGGACCTCTAGCCGATACCATTTTCCAACTTATTGGAGGGCTAAGGGCAGGTATGGGTTATTGTGGTACACCTACCATTGAAGATTTGAGAGAAAATGGTCGTTTTATCAAAATAACAGCGGCAGGACTAAAGGAAAGCCATCCCCATGATGTGTCCATGACCAAAGAACCTCCAAACTATAGTCTGTAAAAATAGAGATAGTGGATAAGGGAAATGGGGTAGGGAAAACCTAAATCATAGTGGTATGGATGACCTTTGGTCGTCCACCTATAGTAGAGGAGAATTCATTCTCCAGATTCCAGATGTATAAACCAAAAGGAAGAGTGATATCATGAAGAACTTTATTGACGAGCAAATAAAGGAAATAAAAGAACAAGTAGGCAATAGAAAGGTAATCTGTGCCCTAAGTGGTGGAGTGGATTCTTCAGTAGCAGCAGTATTAGTGCATAAAGCTATTGGAGATCAACTTACTTGTATTTTTGTAGATCATGGGCTGTTACGAAAAAATGAAGCCAAGGAAGTAGAACAGGTTTTTAAAGATCAATTTCATATGAACTTTATTAAAGTAGATGCAGAAAAGAGATTTCTGGACAGACTAGCCGGTGTCATAGACCCTGAAGAAAAAAGAAAAATCATCGGAGATGAATTTATTCGGGTTTTTGAAGAAGAGGCAAAAAAATTAGAGGGTATTGAATTTTTAGTTCAAGGAACCATCTATCCTGATATTGTAGAAAGTGGTACTGAAAAAGATCATCTTGTAAAGAGTCATCACAATGTTGGGGGATTACCTGAGGATCTAGATTTCACCCTTATTGAGCCTTTAAAAACCCTTTATAAAGATGGGGTAAGAGAAGTAGGGAGAGAATTAGGAATCGCCGAGGAAGTTGTAAACAGACAACCATTTCCAGGACCTGGTCTAGGCGTCAGGGTATTAGGAGAACTCACTAAGGAAAAACTAGATATTCTTCGAGATGCAGACTATATCTATAGAGATGAAATCAAAAAAGCAGGTTTAGATAAAGAAATTTGGCAATATTTTGCTATTCTTCCTAATATCAAATCTGTAGGGGTTGTAGATGGAAAGAGAACCTATTGCCATACTATAGGCTTAAGAGCAATCACCACAAAGGACGCTATGGAAGCAAAATGGTACCCCATCCCTCTAGATTTATTAGGAAAGATCTCTACAAGAATTACTGATGAAATGAAACAAGTCAATAGAGTAGTCTATGATATTACGGATAAACCACCTGCTACTATAGAGTGGGAGTAAGGTGCTAACTTGATTTGAAGTGGGAATGCCTATTTAACGGTATTTGTCCTAAGCTAAAATGAAGAAAATGTATTAAAAATAATATAGTTCCCTATCAAAAACCCTACCAAGAAAAAATTTTGGTAGGGTTTTTTGTTTTTTCATTGAATTTTGGTAGGGAACATTTTCAGTAGGAAAAATAGGAGGATTGTTAGGCATTTTTCTCGGACAGATATGTACAAGTAAGGAATTAGATTTAGTAAAAGGAGGGTTAGTGTGGATAAAAATAGCAAGAAAGAATATTTATTAAGAAATGAATTGAATCGGAAATTGTGCTTTTCGGAGATAGAGGGAAAATTAGTTAAAGTCACCTATGGTTTGATGGAAGATAATGTATACACAATAGAACAAGCAATTCCTGAATTAATAAAAATTATTGATTTACTTGAGCTAGAACAGCGGGCTATAATGCTCGAAATTAACCGTTTCTTTCCTTTTCACCTAAATATTCTTTAAAAAAGGTTTTAGATAATAAACAATAATAATATAATGTGAATAGGTAATTTTTTATTGACAAACGATAAAATAAGTATTAAAATTAAATTTATTATAAATAAGTGAGGTACTTTTTATGAAACGAGGAACAACACTCTTTTTAAAGGTAACTGTTTTTCTTATTGGAATTACGGTACTTGCTTTGTGTATATTTTTGTTGCCTTGGTTAGCAAATTATACCGCAGAAATGTATCCAGAGTTTGCTGATTGGCAATATCCCGTTTTAATCGGTTTGTATGTAACAGCGATCCCGTTTTTTATTGCGTTATATCAGGCTTTAGAAATTTTAAATTATATTGAAAACAACAATACTTTCTCGGAATTGTCTGTAAAAGCTTTAAAATCTATAAAATACTGTGCGATTTCAATCAGTATCTTGTATGTGGTAGGAGCAGTATGTCTTTTGTCACAAAATGCTTTACATCCAGGAATAGCAATTATCGCATTAACAATTATTTTTACTTCTGTTATTATTGCAGTTTTCACTGCGGTTCTTGAGAAATTATTAAAAAATGCTTTAGATATAAAATCAGAAAACGATTTAACGGTCTGAGATGGAAACAGTGGCGATTATAATCAATATCGATGTGATGCTAGCGAAAAGAAAAATGAGTGTAACAGAATTATCTGAAAGAGTTGGAATAACAATGGCTAACCTTTCTGTTTTGAAAAATGGAAAGGCGAAGGCGATTCGATTATCAACTTTAGAAGCTATTTGTAAAGCTTTGGAGTGTCAACCTGGTGATATTCTTGAATACCAGAGTGAATCGTCTTCAAATACCAAAGAATAGATTTAATTTTTAGGGGGAGAGATATGGATATTTCAAAACGTATCTTACGAATAGATAATTTAGCTTACTCCATGCCAACTTTAAGGAGTAGTTTATGAAATATTCTTTATTTAGATTTATCGACGTTTTTGAGGCGTTTGCTATCTATCTAATCTGTTTTGCTTCAAACTTAATATTTATTTATGTACAAACTTTGAATTTAGAAGGTTCTTTTATTTTAAAGTCTTTTTTAAAAAGTATTACAGATTATCAAGTTATAATAAATATTTTTCTTACATTTATTATAATAGTATTTCACTATCAATTTTTAAACCGTAGGAAAACAGAAATATTCTGCCGAATACTTGTAGGAGATACAATGGTAAATATTATAATCCGATATATCTTGAATAGTCTAGGTATATTAATGTTTAGCTTTTTACTATCACTCTCATTAAACTTCTATTTAGAGCTGAATGTAACCAGCAATCTCTATTTAGTTTTTATTTTTATTATATATATATTAATTAGTGCAGGTCAGGTGAAAAAAGAATGAGAATTTTACGTTTTTTTATAACTAGAATATTTTTGAAAAGATGGATACTTGTTTTGGGTATGATAATATTACTTTTTTTAGCTAATTATCTTTCTTTTTCGGTTGCTCGTTCAATTATTTCAACTTTTCAAGGTTATCAAGAAATAGAAACTCTGAATCAAGAAGGAACTTTTGTTGCTAATCTAGACCCGAATAGTGAAGCTGATTTTGATAAAATTGAAATAGATGATACACAAAAAGTATATGAATATTTAAACAACAATTATACTTATGCTCTGCAAGCCGATGGTTTTGTCACTTCATTATATAATAAATATAAGATGGAAGTTTCTTTCAATTATATCAACGAAGAGGCTTATAAGATAAATCAATTTAGATTATCTCAAGGAAACCAATTAAACTTCAATTATAAATTTAATAAAGAAAAAATACCTGTTTTAGTAGGTGCAGGTCTAGCCACAACATATCCTGTAGGGTCAAATATTGAGATTACAGATCCTGTCACCCAACAATTAGTCAATTTAAAAGTTCAAGGAGTCTTGAAGGAGAATACTCATCGTTCTAATTTTTATGCTCCCAATTCAAAGAATTATTTCAATTTTTCGATTTTTCTACCTGTTAATGAAGAATTTATTCAAAGTGCAGATTTGGACCTACAGGTTAATGGTTTGATGGATATTGTACTTCTTGATTCGACAAAAGAGAAAGCAATGAATTTAAATGAACATATCCAAGAAAATCTAGGTTTAGAATTTAACTTTTTTAATCAACAAGAAAACTTTAATTACTTTGAAGATTATTATGTTAATCCATTAATAATCATCTGTACTATCACCTTTATTTTACTCATAATCATTGTTTGTCTAGCTACCTGGAATACTTTGATAAGTATTCGATTAATGATAAAAGATTTTACAATCAATTTATTAGTTGGATTAAGTTATTCAAAACTAAGAGCAATTTTTTATAGTTATTTTGGAATATTGTTTTCTATTAATTTAGTCATATTATTTGTGATAACCGCTTTCAATAGATACGGCTTTTGGTTAAGAAAAGACTCAATTTTTGCTACTTACGGAATATTTGGCTTAATAAGTATGGATTGGTTGGCTTTACTTATTGTTCTTTTTATAGATTTTATTATTGGATTTACGATTGTTGAACTTACGATAAGAAAAGTTAAAAATATTCCGATCTCCGTGGGGGTGTTAAAATGAATCGTATAATTAAACTAGAAATTCAGAAAAAAACATTCAAGAAGAAAGGTTTTTCTATTTTAAATGATTTTGAGTTGGAAGTTGAACCTGGGGAAAGACTGTCTATTATAGGGGAGTCTGGAGTTGGAAAAACTTCTTTGCTTAATATTATTGGTCTACTTGATGTACAATATCAAGGGAGCTATAAGCTTTTTGATTCATCTGTTAAGGATTTATCACGAAATAAACTAGCTGAGTGGCGTAATCAAAAAATTGGTTTTGTTCTTCAGGAGTCCGCACTAATTAATTCTTTGACCATAGAGGATAATATTAAATTGCCCCTTATGTATGCTAACATTGAAAAAGACCTAACTGTCCAAGATCACTTTAAACGAATTATTAATAAAATTGGAATTGAGCCCATTTTGAAAAAAAAACCGCTTGAGTGTTCTGGTGGCCAACGATCTAGAGCTGTTTTTGCTAGGGCTGTAATTATGAATCCCCAAATAATTTTATCAGATGAACCAACTGCGTCTTTAGACTTAGCAAATAAAGAAAAAATGATCAATCTACTTTTTGATATGAATAAAGAGTTTAATACTACTGTTATTACAGTGACTCATGATTTAGATTTAGCCAATCGTCATGAACGAATAATTACTCTCGAAAGGAATGAATAAAATGGGATTCTATACAATGATCATGTCATTCATACTTGGCATATTCCTTACCATTCTTGGTGTTTCTCGTAGGAAACGTAACCTTTTATACAATTATACAAGTTTTTCATAGTGCTAGGAATCATTTGGAGAATGCGATGCAGTAAGGTCGGTCCAAGAAGCAGGAAACTCTAGTAGTGATGCTAGAAGCTCGCGACTAAAACATATATTAGGAGGATATATATATATATTAAAATAGAAAAAATATAAAAATGAGATTAAATCTTATTTTAGGGGTATTATTTAGATATAGGATTGGATGAAAAATAAGAAAAATCATCACATAAAATGTGAGGATCATAATCACCTTGATCATATGGTTATTCATACAAAATTTTTAAAGAGAAGCAAATAAATATACAAACTTAAAAGGAGTGACGCTGATGTATATTAAAGATATTATGATTAAGGATGTTATAACAGTAAAAGAGAGTGATACAGTTGAAAAATGTGCAAAGCTACTTAGTACACATCGATTAAGTGGATTACCTGTTTTAGATGAACAAGGTAAAGTTACAGGAATCATTACCGAGGGAGATCTAATAAAAAGGGCGGCAAAACTAAAAGCGCCCACATACTTGCAAATACTTGGAGGCATTATTTACCTAGACAGCCCTAAAGATTTAATGAATGAGATAAAGAAAACTATGGGTCAACTGGCAAAGGATGTGATGACAGAAAAAGTCATTACGATAAATCCAGATAAAAAAATAGAAGATGCAGCAACAATATTAGTTCATGAAAAAATAAAAAGGCTTCCTGTTATAGATGAAAAAGGGAATCTGGTGGGAATTGTTTCGAGAAGGGATATTATGAATCATTTATTCCATACCAAATAGGGCTTTCAAGAGGAGAATTAGATAAAAATTCAAATTTTACAAATGAAAGATTCTTATAGCGAAAATAATTTCACTTTATTTTTTATAATTAGTTATCCTAGAAAAACGCGAATAAAAGGGGTGTAAATAAATCTTCCTTAGGCACAGATTTATTTACACCCCTTTTTTGCTATATACATGATCTACTGGGCAGGGAGCAGGTCAAAGAGTATTATAGTTTCTTTTCATATACGTTGTATATAGAGGCTATCAAGCATATGGATGATTTGTTAATACCCTGCTAATTATTCTTTTCCATCAATTCAAATAGGTGATGATGAATGCACATCACTACCTATTTTTCAGTGATAGTTTAAAAGAATAAATATAAAAAGAATAAATATCATAGAACGTGATATAGATCAATTTTTATTTTACAAAGCTATGCTAGAATATAGTTACAAAGTTAAGAAAGAATAAACAAAAAGGAGAGAAATAAATAATGACAAGATTTAATGAAGCAAAAGAAAGAAATTTTGAAAGATTAGAATTATATGTACCGGTAGTAGCTCGTGTTCATGGCAGCAGTCATCCTGAATTCCATGATGTGCGTAAAGTGTATGACGACATCTATACAAAAGCAAAAGAAGCAGAGCCCAAAAAACCAGAATTAAATCATGAATTTAAACAGTTACGGGAAATCACAGATAACTATACTGTGCCAGGAGATGTATGTGAAAGCTATGAAGCGGTATACACTATGCTAGCTGAATTAGATGAAGCCTATCACGCATAAGGAGAAGGATTATTATTTATTAAAGCTGAAAAGCCAGGAAATAATGTAGAATAGGGGGTTAAGAAGGCGTATGCAGCGGTATATTTTAAGAAAGAAAAATCAGATCACATTAATTAGTGGTATTTTGATTGCCTTTGCCTTTATCACCAAGTGGGCAACAGGCAATATGGATATTTTTGAATGGGCATTGATTATCGCTTCCATTCTAGGTGCATTACCTATTGCCATTCAAGCCTATCAAGCCCTGCGAGTAAAAGTAGTCAGTATTGATGTTTTAGTTACCATTGCTGTTCTAGGGGCATTTTTGATTCAAAATTATGAGGAATCAGCAATTGTTACCTTCTTATTCTTATTTGGTGCTTATTTAGAGCAACGGACACTGAATCAAACTCGGTCTGCCATTAAAGAATTAACTGAAATGGCACCGGAGAGTGCCCTAAAACAAATGGAAAAGGGAGAGTTTGAAGAAGTAGAAGTAGATGATGTAGATGAAGGGGATATCTTACTGGTGAAAACAGGGGCAAAAGTGCCTGTGGATGGTACAGTTTTAAGCGGAGAGGGTCATATTAATGAAGCAAGCATTACAGGAGAAGCTGTTCCTGTGGGGAAAGAAAAAGATTCCAAAGTTTTTGCCGGTACAATCTTAGAAAACGGAACCCTTAAAATTGTTGCTGATCGTGTTGGTGAAGACACAACCTTTGGGAAAATCATTGAATTGGTAGAAGAAGCTCAAGATTCAAAATCAGAAGCCGAACGCTTTATCGACCGCTTCTCCAAATACTATACACCAGCTGTTTTAGTTCTGTCCTTTATAGTATGGTTCATCTCACAGGATATCGAACTAGCCATTACTATTTTAGTTCTTGGTTGTCCTGGTGCATTGGTTATCGGGGTACCCGTATCCAACGTTGCTGGCATTGGAAATGGAGCCCGTCACGGCGTATTGCTAAAAGGTAGTGAAGTCATTCATGATTTTAGCCGCATAGACACCATGGTATTCGATAAAACGGGCACATTGACTGTAGGAAATCCAGCAGTTTCAGAAACAAGATATTATGTAAATGATCCTAGCGAAGTATTGCGTTCTCTTGCAAGTATTGAGCAAGAGTCCGATCACCCGCTAGCAAAAGCAGTTTTGCAAGAAATCGGAGAAATTACATTCTTACCGGTTGAAAATACAGAAGTCGTTAAAGGTGGCGGAATTGTAGCCAACGTAGATGGCCATAGAATAGCTGTTGGCAATGTTGCCCTAATGGAAAAAGAAAATGTAAAGCTGACTGGAGAAGCCAAAGCCGATATAGCCCGTTTGGAAAGAGACGGAAATTCCCTTGTATTGACTTCTGTTGATGGCCAATTGAAGGTGATGATGGGTGTTCGAGATCAAATTCGACCAGAGGTGAAAGAAGATCTTCAAAGGCTAAAGGCCCTAGGAGTAAAAAATCTTATTATGCTTTCTGGTGACAATCAAGGAACAGTTGACGTTGTTAGCCGTGAACTAGGCTTAACTAAGGCCTATGGAAACATGTTACCTGGAGATAAAGCTGAATATGTTAAGAAGATAAAAGAAGAAGGCCGAGTTGTTGCTTTTGTTGGAGATGGTGTAAATGACAGTCCTTCCCTAGCACTAGCTGATATTGGTATTGCCATGGGAAGTGGTACAGATGTAGCCATTGAAACATCTGATGTTGTCTTAATGAACTCTGACTTTAGTCGCTTGCCCCATGCTCTTGGGCTCACCAAAGCTACGGCAAGAAATATGCTTCAAAACATTATTATTGCTGTAGGTGTTGTATTATTCTTACTAGCCAATGTATTCTTTAGCCAATGGATGAATATGTCAATCGGTATGTTAGTCCATGAAGCCAGTATCTTAGTTGTTATCCTTAATGGGATGAGACTACTAAGCTTCCGCCAAAGAAGATAAGAAAAAAGAAATCTTGACTGAAATCAAGGTTTTACAAAATAAAAAAGGGTACAATTAAATGAGAAGAGAAGATTCAAAAGAAATTCAGTTTAAAATAATAAATGAATGAGAGGAGACGATAATAATGAAATCAGCAACAATCCAATTAGAAGCTTTAGCATGTCCATCATGCATGCAAAAAATTGAAGGTGCAGTGAAAGCACTAGAGGGTGTTGACAAAGATACAGTAAAAGTATTATTTAACTCAAGCAAAGCAAAACTAGACTTTGATGAAGATAAGATTTCAATCGATGATATCGAAAATGCAATTACCAAAGTAGGTTATGAAGTACAAAAATCAAAAGTAAAATAGGCGATAAAGGGCATAGGTAGTACAAGATGAACCGCCCCCCCTTAAAAGTGAAATTGAAAATTTAATAAATGGTGGGGTGGTTTTAAATAGAAAAGGTGGGGTGTTCTTGCCACACTTTTTTCTTTTTTATATGATAAATTATAAAATTAAGTGCAATATTTAAAAAGTACAAAAAATAGAGTAACCTATGAAGAATATTTTCAAACAAATCTGATATTACGATTTACATTTTATGCCTCTAATAAAAAAGTCTTTAACAGCTTGAGTGACAAAGAAGCTTCTATAAATAGTATTTTTATTGACTCTTACGTAGCGTAGTGCTTTATAGTACTAAATGAAGGAGGTGCTAAAAGCTGTTAATGAGAGTAAAAGAGGTGGTTGATTTAATCGAGATTAGTACTCGTACACTGCACCATTATGACCAGATTGGATTGTGACTCCAAAAGAAATTATCCGCTCTGGCTATCGACTATACTTAGAAGAAAACCTTAAAACATTACAACAAATTTTGCTCTTTAAAGAACTGGGTTTTCTCCTAAGGAAAATAAAAAAGATTATCTATAGTCCTTTATTATTCTTATAGTATTTGAATCTTTGTAACATGAAAAATAAACTACAGAATAATTAATTCTTATTTAATAATTTTCCCATTATCATAAGGAGATTGCATTGAGGAAGTATAGAGAAGGAATATGGTACAATAAAATAGGAATCTTTATCTGACCGGCTTTGAAAAATACTAGAGGTGATGATGACTGTATAAAGATGAAACTATTGATGCATTAACAAGGCTAAGAGAAAGGAGTGGACACTATGACTTTTGATATTCAAAGACTTAGTCAGAATAATGCTGAGGTCATTGCAAATGAATGGAAATATCCAGGGGTTTATGAATTCTACAATATGACTTCTGATCCAGAGGATTATAAGGAAATAATTACTCCAAACCTAAGAAAGAATAACTATTTTCAGGTTATTAAAGAGAATAAGTTATTTGGTTTTTTTGTTGTAGAGAAAGCTTCAGATAGTGATGATATTGTAGATATGGGTCTAGGGATAAAACCAGAATTAACAGGGAAGGGATTAGGACAGAAATTTCTGCTAGAAATTCTTAACTATATTTATAAAAATCATTCAGCTAAAATTATTCGATTGGGTGTTGCCTCATTTAACCACCGGGCAAAAAAAGTTTATGAGAAAGTTGGATTCAGGCAGACAAAAATTTATGAACAAGCAACAAATGGAAGTGTATATGAATTTATTGAAATGAAAAAGGAACTTTAGTTTTGTTCTTTAAAAGATGAATTTACACAAAGGAGGATAACAAAAAATGGATTGCTTATTTATCTGTTATACGGGATGAAGTACTTGTAAAAAAGCTAGAAGTTTTCTAGATAAACACAGTATTTCCTATCATGAGCGGAATATCAAAACAGAAAATCCTACAGAAGAAGAATTAAAAAGCTGGATAGACAAAGGCCATTACCCTATAAAGAATTATTTCAATAGTAGAGGAAAAATCTATCGAGAACTGGGATTGAAGGATAGATTAGAGAATATGTCCCAGGACGAAATAATAAAACTATTAGCTACCGATGGAATGCTAGTGAAAAGACCAATTTTAATAGGAGAAGATAAGGTTTTAGTAGGTTTTAAAGAAGAGGAATGGGAAGAAATATTGAACAAATAGAGAGTTTGAGATAAGGGAGCTGTAAAAAGTGACTATAGAAAGCGTAAAAAAACATATTGAAACTGCCACCACGCATTCTCGTGACTTCAGTCGTGAGTTAGTGGGGACATATGTTGATAAAAATTGAGCTAAAAAAGCATATACAGTATAGAATGATATAAATCCATATGTTATGATGTTTCTAAAGGTTGGTGACATAGGGGAAAGGTTACTTATGGAAGAGGATATATTTATACTATCCAGTATCATATCGTCTGGTGTACGAAGTATAGGCATGAGATATTGCAAGGAAAGATAGAGTCTAATCTTAAAGAAATAATAAAGCAAATAGCCAAAGCAATCAATTCACAATACTAGAAATGAAATCCTAGCTATTTTGTAGCTACTGTATCAGAGAACACAGAAAAACAAATAAGAGAGTATGTAAGAGATCAAAAAACTAAATAGGAAAGGTGGGGCGAACTTTGGTGCTAAAGAGCTATAAATATAGAATATATCCAAAGGACGAGCAAAAAAAGCAATTAGCAAAAACTTTTGGATGTACTAGGTTTGTGTATAACTACTATTTAGATAAAAAGGTAAAACTGTACGAAGAGAAGAAAGAAACTCTGTCGAAAATAGATTGTAATAACCATTTAAATAGAGAGCTAAAGAAAGAATTTATCTGGCTCAAGGAAGTAGATAAGTTCGCCTTAACCAATGCTGTTTATCATTTAGATACTGCTTATCAAAATTTCTTTAGAAGAATTAAACAGGGAAGAGATAAAACAGGATTTCCTAAATTCAAGAGTAAGCATAGCAATCAATTTAGCTATACAACCAACTTTACAAACAAGAATATAGAAGTAAACTTTGCAGAAAACAGAATTAAACTACCAAAGCTAAAATGGGTAGAAGCTAAAGTCCACAGGGAATTTGATGGAAAAATCAAGTCTGTAACAGTATCTCAAAGTCCAAGTGGGAGACATTTTGTGAGTATTCTTGTGGATACCCGGATAAAAGAATTGCCTAAGACCCATAAGAACATAGGAGTTGATTTAGGTATTAGGGATTTTCTAATAGATAGCAATGGAAACAAGATTTCTAATCCTAGAAACCTATATAAATATGAAAGGAAACTAACTAAACTACAAAGGCAATTATCCAAGAAGCAAAAAGGAAGTAAGAATAGAAGCAAGATGAGAGTCAAGGTAGCAAGGCTTCACGAAAAGATATCAGACACCCGAAAAGATTTTTTACATAAACTATCTTCACAGATTATTAATGAAAACCAAATTGTAGTTAGTGAAGATTTAAATGTGAGTGGAATGATTAAGAATCGCAAATTAGCAAAGGCAATATCCGATGTATCTTGGTCTGAATTTACTAGACAGCTAGAATATAAAGCAAACTGGTATGGTAGAGATTATATCAAAATTGATAAATTCTTTCCATCAAGTCAATTATGTTCGGAGTGTGGATATAAGAACATAGAAACCAAGGATCTTTTGGTTAGAGAATGGGTTTGCAAGAATTGCGGGAGCCATCACGATAGAGATATAAATGCTAGCAGGAATATACTACAAGAAGGACTTAGAATATTAGCATCAGCATAAGAAATGATAAATCTAGGGTAGGAACTATCCGAATTAACGCCTGTGGAGAATGCGATGCAGTAAGGTCGGTCCAAGAAGCAGGAAACTCTAGTAGTGATGCTAGAAGCTCGCGACTTTAGTCGTGAGAGGTTCACTCTAGATCTCATAGAGATGGATACCAGTACTGCAACAGTGGAATTAGCAGCAGAAGCTTTAGGAATTGCACCAGCCATGATCGCAAAGACTATGGCTCTAAGGCTGAAGGAGAGGGACATATTGATTGTGGTTAAAGGAGATGGAAGAATAGATAATCGAAAATTTAAAGACTACTTTACAGAAAAAGCTAAATTTATTAAAGCGGAAGATATAGAAGAAGCCACAGGTCATCCAGTGGGAGGTGTATGTCCATTGGGACTCATTAAGCCCTTAGATATCTATCTGGATACATCCTTAAAAGCATTTGACTTTGTCTATCCTGCAGCAGGAGGAGTCAATACCTGTGTAAAAGTGGGAGTAGATTATCTAGCCGAAATCACAAAGGGCATATGGGTGGATATATGCAGTGAATAAAAGCTAGGAGAATAAACCCATCATACAAAGATCAGGCAGCCAGCTAATGAAGTAATTTAAACCGCTGGGTGAAAGTTAAATAAACTTCTAACTTAACACAATATCATTAACTCCTGGGCACGATCATATACTTTACTATTGGATGTGATCATATGCCTAATTTTATCATGAACATAGTGCAAATCTTTTTTATTGCTTTTGGTGTGGTATTAGGTGGGAGTCTATTTGCCGGGATAAGTGCAATTATCACCGATACTCCTCCGGTCAGGGCCATGATGAACATGGCAAGCTCCATTAAAACATGGGCTATGGCCATAGCCCTGGGCGGGAGTATTTCTTCCTTTTCTGTACTTGATAAAGGGTTATTTGAGGGAGAAATAAAAGCCTTTATAAAACAAATCATCTATATATTTATCGCACTATTAGGAGCAAATGCAGGATATAGCTTTATTCGACTTATTCAAAGGTGTAGTGAACTATGGGGAAAATAAAAAAGAAGAATCTTGGATGGATGATTAGTTTTACTACAGGATTATTCATAGGTATTTTAGTAGGTACCCTTTCCTTCACCCTTCTTATTAGCCATAGAATGGATAAACATTATGAGACAATAGAAAACCTGACAAATATTATAGAAGAAAAAGATATTAAGCTAAATAAATTAGAGGACTCCATCAATGCCCAAAATATTGTCCTTCAAGACATCGAGATTGAGCTCATTCATGAGGAAGAAATGAATGAAATGGACAAGATCACCATTGAAAAAACCATCAGAGAAAAATATAATGCATTATTTGGAAAAGAAATAAAAACCATTGATACAGAAATATTAGTAGAAGTGATTGATAAAAGAATTTTTAAAATAGAAGATAAAGAATACAGAGTATATATGGATAAGCTCATCTTAACAGAGATATTAAAGCTTTATGTAAGAATTGAAACTAAATCTTAACTTATCAGGGGTTCCATGATCATTCATGGGACCTTTTATATAGGAAAAACCTGATGAAAAATTTAGCCATTTGGCAATACTAATTCTAGAGGTGAGCCAAATGAACATAACCACATTAATAGAGAATAAATCTGGTGGGAAAGAGGAACTGAATACTGAACATGGATTATCCATGTATATTGAAATAGACGGAAAAAACATCTTATTTGATACAGGTCAGAGTGGAAAGTTTATAGATAATGCAAAGAAATTGAATATTGATCTAAAGGATTTAGACTATGCCATTCTCAGTCATGGCCATTATGATCATAGTGGGGGATTTGTTAGATTGATCCAGGAGATCAATCCCAAGATCAAGCTATATGTGGGCAAGGGCTTCTTTCATGAAAAATATAATTTGCATCAAGAAGATTATGAGTATGTAGGAAATGATTTTGATGAAGATTTTTTAAGGAGCAATCATATCCCGGTAGAGTATATCCAAGAGAATAGCATGAATATTACAGAAAATCTTATTGCATTTACCAATTTCCATAGAAATGAGGAATTTGAAAATAGTAACCAAAACATGTTCATCAAAGAGAAAAATAAATATAAAAAAGATCTTTTTCTTGATGAAATTTCTTTGGGAATACCATCCAAAGAAGGGTTCGTCCTTTTAGTAGGCTGTTCCCATGTGGGCATCGTTAATATCCTAGATACCGTCATCCAAAGAACCAATAAAAATATCCATACCTTTCTAGGAGGCACCCATTTGGTCACAGAAGAGGAAGAAAAAATAAATAGAGTGATACAATATATCCAAGAAAAGGATATCCAAGTCGTAGGTGCCTGCCATTGTACAGGAAAAAATGGAGAGACCATGCTCAGAGAGCAATTGGGAGAAAAATTTAAAAATAATCGCACGGGAAATCTATTTACTATAGAGAATATATAAATAATAGCAGAGAGGATTTTTAAGTTGGAAAGTACTAAGTGAAATTATTTTTTATGATATAATTTAAACAAGTTTATTATAAAAACTAGAGAGAGATTATAGAGATGAATAATGAAGAAAAAACTCTGATGATCTTAGAAAATCTTCAGAAACAGATTCCCTCCTTGGAAAAGACCACAAGTGAAAAGTATGAAGCCATAGAAAACAGATTTGACACCATGGGAAATAGGCTTGATACTATGAAGAAATCTACTTATGAAATATAACAATAGCTATCTTTACTATAGAGGTCTGGAGGAAAATTATGAAATTTAATATACCATCTTATGTAAAAAATGTGATTGAAAAACTAGAAGAAAAAAACTATGAAGCCTTTGTAGTAGGAGGAAGTATCCGAGACTTAATCTTGGGGAGAGCACCCTCTGACTTTGATGTCACCACCAATGCAAGACCTGAAGAAATAGAGGAAGTGTTTCAGGAATATAAGACTCTTTCTGTGGGAAAAGCCTTTGGTACCATTATTGTGGTGCAAAAAGAAGGCAATCTAGAAGTCACTACTTATAGAGTAGAAGGTGAATATTTAGATGGAAGAAGACCCTCGGAGGTAATGTTTTCAAATCATCTTGTTGAGGATCTAAAACGTCGAGATTTCACCGTCAATGCAATGGCATATAATGCAAATACAGGTCTAGTAGACCCTTTTCAGGGAAGGGAAGATTTGCAAGAAAAAAGAATAAAAAGCGTTGGAAATCCCAAAGAGCGTTTTGAAGAAGACCATCTTAGAATTCTGAGGGCAGTTAGATTTGCAGTCCAATTGGGCTTTACCATAGAAGTAAATACCTATAGGGCCTGTAAAGATATGGGTTATTTACTACAAAAAATAAGTATGGAAAGAATTAGGGAAGAGCTATTTAAAATACTCCTATCTGAAAAGCCCTCCTACGGGTTAAACTTATTAAAGGATTTAGACTTATTAAAAGTTATTCTACCTGAACTTGTAGATACCATAGGATTTGAACAACACAATCCCCACCATGACAAAGATGTCTTTGATCATATCCTCTGTGTAGTGGATCATAGCCCACCCATATTGGAGGTAAGGTTAGCAGCCCTTTTGCACGATATAGGAAAACCTGATACCTTCAGTCAGGACAAAGAAGGTATAGGTCATTTCTATGGTCATGATAAAGTAGGGGCAGAGAAGGCAAAAAAAATCCTACAACGGCTGAAATGCCCTAATGAACTTATCTATAGTGTAGCCATACTCATTAGAGAACATATGACCCAATATGCTAATTACAAGGATAAGGGACTAAAGCGATTAATCAAAAGAGTAGGCAAAGACAGAATATTTCAACTCATTACCCTACAAAAATCCGATAGAATATGTTCGGCTGGGGAGATAAAGATGGATGTTTTAACCCAGAGGGAAAAGGAAATCAGAAGGATTTTAGAAAGTGCAGAAGCCTATGAAAAAAGCCAGCTTAAAATCAACGGCAAGGATCTCATTCAGCTAGGGTATGTTCCAGGGAAGATCATTGGGGAGATATTGGATGATCTATTGGAACAGGTAATAGATCATCCACAGCTTAATGATAAGGAAAAACTATTGCAAATAGCCAGGAAAAAGTTTAGAAAAAACTCATAAGCACTCTTGCACTAAAACATGGGGGGCTATTTCACTTTTTTATTGGAAGTGAAATAGCCCCCCATTTACATAGATTATTTGTTGGACTTCCATAACGGAGCATAGGCATATGGGAGTTCAGTGAGCACAATAGATTAAATTAGAGATTCTCTAAATTGGATCCCGGAGTCTTTTTGGATGTATCATATCCTAATTCATAATATTGGTTATTATTGAATTCAAAATTTTTAATGACATCAAGCCCAAGTTTTTTCCTATGGGCAGTATAGGATCTTGGATTGATACAATTAATAAAGGTGATCAAAATAGGATATTTTTTATTCATTTCCCTTCTGGAAAATTCAAAAAGATTAGGTAAAACTTCAGAACCACGATATTTTTTATCAATACAAACTGGGCCATATTGATAGGAATTTTCTGTGGAAAGCACTTGTCCTAGATATGTAGTATTGGGTAAGTCTTTAATCATATGTTGAAATAAAGGCCATGCCGACCAATATTCCCAAGATGCCGCCATAGCATAAGCTACAACCTTGTCTCCATCACAAGCTATGGCAACGCCATTTTCCTTTTCAATGAGTTCTTTAAATTGATCTTCAGTAAATAAAGTTGTCACAAAGCCACTGGGCTTGTCCTCTTCGCTTATGGTAGATACATGGTATTTCTGTTGTAATTCTGAAATAGCAGGTATATCTTTTAATGTAGCATTTCTGTATTTCATAAAATCCTCTCCCTCTAAAATTTTAAAAATACTTTCTACTTATTCCATGAAATGGTTATTATACCCTTCACACTCTCTTTGTACCTTTCATCCCACAAATTCCATTTTAACATATTTTACTTCCCAATTCCCAATAGAATAGGGGTAGGTATCTTATCCCATAGAGAAAGATTTTGTATCCTTGTCCATCTTATGATAATATCCATTTAAAGAAATGAAAAGAAAAGACTTGATGATTAAATAAGCTATAGCCAGGCTACCCCTCACAACTTTATCGGGGGGTGAAGGATAAAATGGATAGGAAATTATAGAGAAAGAAGGGGAAAAATGTTTATAGATACCAAACTAGAGAACTTTAAAATAAGATTTGCCCAAGAAAATGATGTAGAACTTGTCTATGAATTTATTAGGGAATTGGCAGAATATGAAAAAATGTTAGAGGAGATGGTAGCTACTCCAGAACTTTTAAGGGAATCTTTGTTTGAAAGAAAAGTAGCAGAAGTTATTATAGGAGAATATGAGAACAAGCCTGTAGCCTTTGCACTGTTTTTCCATAACTTTTCTACTTTTCTAGGAAAACCTGGTATTTATCTGGAAGACCTATATGTTAAGCCTGAAATGAGAGGAAAGGGTATTGGAGAAATCATGCTTTCCTTTCTTGGGAAGTTAGCCCTAGAGAGAAAATGTGGAAGATTGGAATGGTGCTGTTTGGATTGGAATGAACCCTCCATTAAGTTTTACAAACAAATGGGGGCAATTCCAATGGATGAGTGGACTACATATAGAGTACATGAAGAAAAGTTAGAAGGTTTGGCCAATAAATTTGATGAATAAAAGGTAAGTACCTTGATATGATACTTCCAAAGTAGACAGTCTAATTAATTAAAATTAGATTATCTACTTGGAGGTATTTTTTATATGCGTCCTTTGGTTTTGGTTAGAGAGATCATGATATAGGGGCACTACTTATTTTTTTCATTGCCTTTAACGATTATTCTTGCCATCTTATTTCCTGGTTTTAAAGCTAGACGGGTAGCATTTAGTTCAGCTCCCAATACTACGATAATACTGGCTATATACAGCCAAATCAAAAATACAATAATGCCTCCAATACTACCGTATATCCTAGAGTAGTTGCTAAAATTATTGACATAGAAGGAAAAGATAAAGGAGGCTGAGATTATCCCTAAGGCTGCAAAAATTGATCCTAGCCAAGTATCTCTCCATTTAATACGAATTCCCTTTTTGATGGAAGGAGAAAATTTGTATAATAGGGAAAACAACACCACCATGGCGAAAAAGGGAGTGAGGAATTTAAAAATTTTCCATACCAGTAGGGAAAGCCAATGATCACTTCCTATCATCCAATGAAAGATTAACTCTCCTAAAATAAGAATACCAAAGGAGATGACTAAGGCAAGCACTAAGCCAAGGGTCAAAAGGATAGACAAAATTCTTAGTTTAATATAGGGTCTATCCTCATCTAAATCATAGGCTCGATTGACAGCCTTAATCAGGGACATGATTCCATTGGAAGAGGACCAGATACTCCCAATGGCACCGAAGGATATAAGGGCCATGCTGCCCTGTTGAAGAATCCCTATGGTTATATTTACAATAATCTCTCTAGATTGATCAGGCAAAGGACTTAGTAGTTTATAGAGGACATCCATATCGGCTAAGGGAGTTAATTTTAATATATTTAAAAAGAAGATAAGAAAGGGAAAGATAGAAAGGGTTAAATAATAGGTCAATTGGGCTCCTATTTCTGATACCCCGTCATCTCCATAACGATAAATCATTTGTTCAATATATTTAAACCATTTTTTGTTTTCATGTTTTTTCCTCAACCATTGGAGAACTATAGGCATCATTCTTCCTCCTATTTTTTCAAATTGGTATTTTAAAAGGTATTAAATGTATACCTTCATAAAATGATTATAAACAAATATAGAGGAAGTATTCCTCTAGTCTTCTATACATTCCCATGTTTCCCCATTGTCTTCTGATTGATACAATGCCTTAGCTCCCCCAGCATAATCCCCGTTTTTCCCCTGTCCCATAAAATTAATACATACGGACCCATATTGTTTTAGGAACTTTCTGTAGAAAGAACTTGGCCTAGATATCTAGTATGAGGTAAGCTTTTATTCAGATGTATATGTGAAACCTGCTTTTTTATTTTTTCTTGACATATATCGAGCATCGATATACAATAGCTCTAAGAACTATAACGATACTCGATATAGTGACATTCGATATAAGGAGGGGAAGGATGGCTAAGAAGAATAATAGAACGCTAACCCAACCCATGTTTTACTTGCTTTTGAGTCTAAAAGAAAAAAGACATGGATATGAAATCATGCAGTATGTAGAAAAGCTCACCCAAGGGCGGGTAAAAATAGGCCCTGGTACTTTATACTCCCTACTATCTCGATTTGAGGAAGAGGAATACATTCAAATGATATCTGAGGAGGAGAATAAAAAAACCTATTTGATCACTTCCCTGGGTAATCAAATGTTAGAGGAGGAAATCAAAAGGTTGGAATTTTTACTAGAGGATGCTCAAAAAGTCTTAGGAGGTGGAGAAGATGAACTATAAAATGCAAATAAAATATATCAATATCACAAACTATCCTGATATAGAAAGATATTTAGAAAAAATGGCGGCCAAAGGTTGGATGCTAAAGAAAATTCTGATGGGGACGATATTTATTTTCCGAAGGATAAAACCGGAGGAATTAGAATTCTCCATATCTCCCTATGAGGTGGAAACCGCTTTTACTAGAAAAAGTAAGGAAGAATTAAAGGAATTTGAAAGTGTATGTGAGTCTGTAGGATGGAATTATTGTACCAAGTCCTTTGATCTTCATATTTATTATAAGAGAAAAGACTTCGAGGCTTTAGAACTTCATACAGATAAGGAAGAAGAATTTCGCATGCTAGAGAAAATAGGAAGAAAGCAGATCAAATCCTATTATTTTCTTATTCCCATGGGTCTTTTGCTAATGTGGTTTCAACTAGGGGATATTCACAGTTTACATTTTATGAAAAGTGGTTTGGCTCAAATCCTCACTCCTATGATGCCTATTGTTCTTTTGGTTGTACTCTATGACTTCTTTCATTTAAGAAAATTTCTGAAAATAAATGAAAGAAATATAGAGTTAGGAAAAGGTATCCGATATAGTTATTCTAAACTCTACCCTATCAGTTTAGGGTTGCTTTATATATTTTTGATTTTATTTGTGTTTCTTTTATATATCCTATATAACGGATTGTTTTTAGGAAATAAGGTAATGTTAGTTGCCATACTTCCAGCTACCATTGGATTGGTGATAGGGCAGCTCTATAGGATGTTTGTTAAACCTTCTTCCCATTCAAAAAGCTATAAAAAGGGAGTCTTTGTGGTTATGATGATTTTAGCTATCATTATTCCTATCGGTTTAGGGGTGTTTTCTATATTGGATCCATTAGAAGAAAAAAGTGCACCTAGGCAAGAAGAATATAAAACTTTACTCCATAGTGATTTTGGAGAGGTTTCTTGGGAAGAGGAAGGAACCTTATTAAAAAATAGGAGTATATTGGTTCCTAGATCCTACGAGTATTTCTCAGAAAGCTCAATACAAGAGGGTTTAGGACACCTAGAAACCCACTATGCACAAACCTTGACAGAGAATCTTGGGAAAAGATTGGTCAGACTCTATAAAAAAGAAGAAGAAAGGGCTATGGAGGGGAGATACTATCCAGAATTAGAACATTATTATGGAGAAGGAAATGTTCGAGAGACAGATTTATTCCATATAGGGCTTAGCATGAAAGACTATGAAGAGCTAAAAGAAAAGGATAACAAAACGGCTATCCGTGAATCCATAAAAAGAATAAAGGCTAGGAGTATAGAAAAAATAGATCCGAAAGCTTGGAATGCAGAGGAAGGTTATTATTTAAACTTTGATAAAACCACTGTTGTTTTAAGAAAGGAAAAAGAAGTTTTTTATTTATCTGGAAAGGAATTTGATGATCCTAAAGTCATTGAAATTTCAAAGAAAAAATTGGGATGGGAATAAATCAATGAAATGATAGAGCACTGTCCTTTATCATTGTCATATTATACAAACATAAGTTGATCTTTTGAATAATATAATACAATATCGGTATAAAAGAGAGTGTCCTATAGATGATTGATAAAGAAGCTATAGTAAAAAATAGAGAAAATGCCACCTTACCTGTTAGAAGATATAACGAGTTATATAGATTATAAAAGAATGAAAGAAAACAGATTCATATTCAATAAATTTGGAAACTAAGGATTTTAGTAAGGGTGGATTAAATAGAGAAAGTAATATTAGACCCAATAAAATATTTGCAGCAGAAAAAATATAATTTTAACAAAATATTAAATACCACCCCGGGATTCAAATCTCGGGGTGGTATTTTTACGATATTTCTTCAACATACTCCCATGTCTTGCCATCATCCTTAGATTGATACAAAGCCTTTATCCCTCCATTGTAATCCCCGTCTTGCCCCTGTCCTATCAAAAGATACAGTATTCCATTTTCCTCATAGGGCATTTCAGGATAGTCAAAGGGATTGTATTTTTTCTCTTCTGTCAAAGGTACTTCAATAGAAGGAATAGAAACTTTCTTATAGGAAGTGCCTCCGTCTTCGGTGCGATAGAGCTCTCCGTTATCTCCACCGCTATGGGATAAGGCGATAAATCCTAGATCTTCATCGATAAAGGTGATGCCTGCAGACACTCCCGTATCTCCTAGGTAGGGATCAGGATTTATGGTATCCCAAGTAGTACCTCCATCTTGGGTTTTTAAAAGGGCATAGAATCGACTTCCCAATGCAGCATCTACTATAGATAGTTGATAGCCTAGATTTTCATCTAAAAAGAAGGTTTCCTCTCCTTCATTATAGTGATAGCCTACATCCCAAGAAGGTTTTTCTTCTTTACTCTTTTCCTTAGAAAAGGACAAACCCTCAGCAGAGGTATCGATAAAGCGAAGAGGGGTTAAAACATCTTCTTTTCCGGGGGCATATATAGATAAAGTATATCCTATAATTTCCTCCTGAGGTGGCTCTGCAGGAGTGATGTTTCCCTCTCCATTTACATAATAAATTCCTTCATGATTATATCCCCAACTGCGAAGGCCCCTATATAAAAGTCCATAAGTTTCTTCATTCCAGGGAGAGATTTTTTCTTTTATGGATATACGCTTTACCATATCTTTTAAAGGCTGCAGTTTTTGTTTCTCATCAAATTCGTCCTTTACATACCCTCTTAGGTACAGGGTTATTTTATCGGATTTTTTTTCGTTATAGGAGAGTAGGAAACTCTGGGTTTTTCCCTTTTTATCCTTGCCATATAAATAGGTATCAAAGGAGGTAATCTTCCCATCCTTTTTAAACTTTAGGGTAAAGTCCGAAGAAACATATAATTCCTCTGGAAGAGAGACTTTCTTTTCAATATCTTGGAAAATTCCCTCTAGATGGTCTTCATAGAGATTGTTATGGACAAATTTGATCTCTCGTTTGTTTTTTAGATCATGAATAAACCAAGACAGTTTTCCTTGGAAGGCCGTTCCACTTTTATAAAGATTTATTCCAGTGAAAAGGCTGGTGGTCAAAAAAATTACACAGGCCATTATGAGCCATATTTTATTTCTTTTTATTCTATCCTCTGCGATTGGATCATCCCCTATAGGAAGGGTATGATCCCCTTGGGCTTTCTCCAATCTACTTTGCTTTATTCTGTTATAGATGCACCAGAAAAACCATAGGAATAGAAATAATACACATCCTAGGATTACAGGAACTCTTCTCTTTACTCCTCCATATTGGGCAAGAGAGACGAGGTAAAAGCAAGCTATTCCGTAAATCAATAAGATTACTGGATTAAGAGCCTTGGCCCAAAATAAAATATTCTTTTTCTTCAAAAATTCATCCCCTTTTACTTTGTATATATTTATTATGAGCTATTTTTTTAGTGGTTTCAAGAATTTATAGCATTAAGAAAAATCTAAATCCCAAAAGCATTTTATATTTATGCTTATTAGTGTAAAATGACCATAGAGGAAAAGGTAAGTAGAAGGAGGGGGATTCACATGACGAAAATCCTTGTGGTAGAAGATGAAAAAGAAATAGCAGATTTATTGGAATTTTACTTGAAAAATGAGGGGTTTCAAATAATAAAGACCCATAGGGGTTTAGAGGCAGTAGATATCATTCATCGGGAAGACTTTGACCTAGCTATATTAGATGTTATGCTTCCTGATATGGATGGATTTACTATCCTTAAAAATATTCGAGAAAAATATTATTTTCCTGTCATTATGCTCACGGCAAGGGTGGAAGACATTGATAAGATCATGGGTCTTACCATGGGAGCAGATGATTATATTACAAAGCCCTTTAATCCCTTAGAAATTATAGCGAGAGTGAAAACCCAAATTAGAAGAACAAAATTATATAATAGGGAAATAAAATGCAATTTTATTGATATTCATGGCTTGCATATCAATCTAGACTCTCATCGGGTAAATCTTTATGAAAAAGAAATTGAACTCACTCCCCTAGAGTATAATATTTTACTCTATCTTGCTCAAAATAGAGGGAAAGTTATTTCCTCTGAAGAGCTTTTTATCAAAGTGTGGGGAGAAAAATATCTAGACAATAATAATACCGTCATGACTCATATCGCAAGATTAAGGGAAAAAATGAAGGAAGATGCTAGAAAACCAAAATTTATCAAAACTATTTGGGGAGTAGGTTATATCATTGAGTAAGTATTATAAATATTTTAAGAAAAAATTCATTAAAGAATTTGTTCTATTATTCTCTATCTATGCTCTAATTATTTTTCTAGCTTTTTATTTTTTTCGTCTATCATTAGGAAACAGGATCTACTATGGCTATGAGATGATGTATCCTTTTTATCATTGGGCAGACAATAATAAGGCATTTTTAGTCTTATTATTTTTATCCATGGGATGTTTTGCTATAGGTTTTCTATTATTTAAAAGGTCTTTAAGGCACACAGATGAAATTATCACGGCTATGGAGGATGTCTATAAAGATGATGATGAGTTAATTTCTCTTTCTGGAGATCTAAAGGATGTTACCACAAAGATGAACAATATAAAATTTAGTCTGAGGGAAAAAGAAAAATTGGCTAGGGATGAGGAAAAAAGAAAAAATGATTTGATTATCTATTTGGCCCATGATTTAAAAACTCCCCTTACTTCTATTATAGGATATCTGACCATCCTAAAGGAAGAAGAGGATATTAGTGAGAGGTTTCGAAAAAAATATCTCCAGATAAGTTATGATAAGGCTTTGAGATTAGAGAATCTTATCAATGAATTCTTTGATATTACCCGATATAATTTAAAAGATGTTGTTCTAGAAAAGACACAGGTAAATTTTAGTTTGATGATGGAGCAAATTATATATGAATTTATACCCTTACTTCAAGAAAAAGGACTGTCTATTCATAAGGATATTGAAGCAGGTATTGGATTAGATATTGATCCTAATAAAATAGAAAGGGTAATTGACAATATTATTAGAAATGCTATTAATTATTCCTATCCTAATAGTGAAATAAAGGTTTTTATGGGAAGAGAAGGACAGTTTATAAAGATAGATGTTATCAATCATGGAGCAACTATTCCTAGTGCAAAATTGGACTATATTTTTGATGAATTCTTTAGACTAGATTTTTCTAGAAGTTCTGAAACGGGAGGAGCTGGGTTGGGACTTGCCATTGCTAAGTCTATTGTAGTAGCTCATGGAGGAAGTATTCAAGCCGAAAGTGAAAAAGAAATCATTAAAATCAATGTAAAGCTTCCCCTTTAAACTTCGTAAGAAAGTTGTAAGGAATTGCTAATAAATAATACAAAAATAACACCCTAATCTTTGATATGATGATATCAAAGATTAGGGTGTTTTGATGGAAAAGGGGATTAATAACTAAATGGAGTGATTTTTTTGAAAAGACTGATGAAATTTTTTAGGACTTCTATACTTCTGATCATATTTTTCTTCCTATGTGTTTTTATAGGGAAAGAATTGGTTTCTAGTGGTTTTCATCTAAAGGAAATAGTGAGAATTCCCAAAGGAGATAATTATGCCAGTAAGTATATTTATGTCTTGGACAGAGGAGATAAAAAAGTAGAATATGAAAAAAAGGGGGATAAAAAGGTCTATCCTGCTTCCTTAACAAAGATAATGACAACGATAGTGGCTCTAGAACATTTAGATGATTTATCGAAGACAGCCCCTGTAGATGTGGAGACCTATAAAAAAATGGTAGCCCATAATGCTTCTATGGCAGGATTTTATGGACGAGAAGCGGTGACCTATAGAGATCTTTTATATGGAACCATATTAAGCTCAGGGGGAGAAGCGGCCAATTCCCTTGCCATTCATATTGGGGGTAGTGTTGAAAATTTTGTCACTCTAATGAATGATAAAGCTGTAGAATTGGGCCTGGAGGGTACCCACTTTACCAATCCAGAAGGATTGCATGACAAAAATCAATACACCACAGCCCAAGATATAGCAAAACTTTTAGATTATGCCTTAGACAATGGAGATTTTAGAGCCATCTTTACAAAGGAAAGCTTTCACACCACTTCCACTTCTGATCATCCCCAGGGGATTACCTTGATTTCTACTGTTCTTTCCCAACTACAGGGAAGAGAAGAAAAAGATTTTCAAATCCTGGGAGGGAAATCTGGTACTACCGAGGAAGCAGGACAATGTTGGGCCACGCTTGGAGTAAAGAATGGACAAGAATATATTGTTATCGTTATGGGAGCACCCTTAAGGGATATTTCCAATCCAGATAAAGCCCAAATAGAGGATACCATAGAACTTTATAAAAATATTAAGTGATGTTATATAGCACTTGAAGATATAGAAAGGATAAAGGGAAGTCAAATGACTTTCCTTTATTCGTTTTTGGAGATAAATATGTCACAGAGTATGTCACATATTATAAATAGTAACAGCTGGGCGAGTTAAATTCCGTTTTGCCCATGTTCGAGAACAAGGGTTTGTAAATTCGCTACCTAGGACACGCCTACAACTCGCTACGCTCAGACACTTGACTTAAAGCGCCTATCTAGCTTCATTAACAAACCCTAAGTCTCTTCACAAAGCAAAATCTCCATTTAACTCGCCCAGCTGACACATAAATAGTGGGTTGCAAAGCTGGTTGCTATCTAAGCTTCAGTAAAAGATCATAGACCTAAAAACAAAACCCTAGACTCTTCGCTTCTCTTACGATGACAAGCCTTTTTATAACGCACTGTTTGCAGATCAGCTGGATTAGTTAAATGGAGACTTGACATAGTGTAGGGGTTTAGAGTTTGTTAATGCAGCTGCAAGCGTTTTAAGTCAAGTGTTTGAGCAAAGCGAGTTTTTGACGCTGCTGAAAGCAAATTTTACAAACTCTTACCTCAAACGTAGCAAGTCGGAATTTAACTAATACAGCTGTTCCTATCATAAAAAGAAGGGCAGTCTACGACGTATTTTTCTTAAATTGTGCAATAAATTATGGTTTATGGATCCCCTAACTATAACATTGAGTACAAGATCATATAACGTAATGCCTTAAGCCTAATATTATTGATTTTGATCTTGATAAACCATGAAAAATAAATTATACTATACATAGATATTCGAGGTATTGAAGTGGAGCATATAGGAGGTGGGTAATGAAGATTAATAAAGAATTAATGAAGGGAAGTACGATGATTCTGGTTTTGAGTTTATTGGAACAGGAATCTATGTATGGTTATCAGATGATTAAGAAAATAGAGGAAAAATCTAGTGGGGTTTTTACCTTTAAAGAAGGGACGCTATATCCTATCTTACATTCCCTAGAATCTGATGGATTGGTGGAATCCTTTTGGGATCATGGGGATAGTGGACGTAAAAGGAAATACTATCGCATTACCAAAAAAGGAAAGACCTCTCTAAGGGATAAGCAGGAGGAGTGGAGACTCTTTCGTCGCACGGTGGATCAGGTATTAGGGGAGGGGCTTGTATGAAGGAGCAAAATAGAATTCTTATTGAAGAATACATAGGGAAGGTATGTTTCTATATAAAGTGGAAGGATGTCCATAAACAAATTAAACTCGAAATAGAAGATCATCTTTATGCCATCATTGAGGAAAACCAAGACAGAGGGATAGAGGAAGAAGAGGCAGTCCAAAGGGCTATTAGACAAATGGGAAAGGCCGAAACCATCGGAAAACAACTGCATGAGATCCATAGGCCCGCACCGGATTGGGGTATCCTTCTTTTAGTTTCTCTTTTTTCTGGTATTGGATTGATGACTATTTATTCTCTACAACGTTATGGACAAGCTGGTGGCAATTATCAATATTTATCCCTAGGGAAAAGTATATTTTACATCATAGTAGGAATGAGTATAGGAGTTGCCCTTTATTTTGTAGACTATAAAAAAATCCAACCGTATTCAAAGCATATTTACGGGTTTACTATTCTTATGCTAATTTTTGTTTTGAGCAAAGGGAAACTGTCCCAGGGACGACCTAATCTATATGTATTTGGTCGAGATGTTAATTTTATAGCCATGAGCCCCTATTTGTTGATTATTTCTTTAGGGGGAATATTTACAAATTTGGATTGGCAACAACCTAAGAAAATTCTTTTAGGCATTGGAGTTGTTGTTGTTCCCTTTTTTCTGATTGCTATAGGATTTTCCTTGGTGTCTGCTTTATTGTTTTTAGTGGCAGCTTTGCCTATGATGTATTTCTCTGGTGCTAGATTATATCATGTTTTAGGAACATCGATAGCTTTTTTTGCAATTATGATGTTTAAGATTGGAGGGCATTCCTATAGTTTGGTACGGTTGCTTAGTTTTATTAACCCTTATAGGGACCCTAATGGAGTGGGCTATATGACCATTCAATCCTCAAAGACTATCTTATCGGCAGGTTTTTTTGGAAGGGGTTTTGCCATGGAAAATATTTCATTGCCACAGCTCCATACTGACTTTATCTTTACCTATTTGGTCTATGCCTTTGGATGGTTAGCAGGGTTTGTAATGGTGGCGTTAGCGATTATTTTTATCTGTAGGCTGGCGAAATTAGGAACTAGAGTACA
This sequence comes from Irregularibacter muris, assembly GCF_024622505.1. Classification (NCBI taxonomy): domain Bacteria; kingdom Bacillati; phylum Bacillota; class Clostridia; order Eubacteriales; family Eubacteriaceae; genus Irregularibacter; species Irregularibacter muris. Next base: position 133,813 of record NZ_JANKAS010000005.1, on the reverse strand, counting down.
GGATAGTTATGGGAAATTATTAGCCATAGGCTTTGCTTTGATTATTTCTCTTCAGTATATCTGGAATATTCTCATGACCCTTGGTTTTGTTCCTATAGTGGCTATAGGAATGCCTTTTGTTAGCTACGGAGGATTATCTATGATTGTGTATTTTGCCATCATCGGGTTAATTTCTAGTGTATATAAAAGAAGAAATATAGGTGTAATAATCTAGGGCAAAGGTTGTTTGGGTAGGATATGTTATGCCTTGACGGAGTATAAAGACAGTTAAAGTTATACTAAGAAGAGATTGAGGATAAAGGGGGAAGAAATTTGTATTTTAATTTGGATATACCTGTGTTATTTACTATAATACTTCTCATCTACATCATTGTAGATTTTATAAGGAAGGGTAAAAAGAATATTGTAAAGAGATTGGTTTTTTATAGTTTCATTTTCTATATGCTAAATGTTTTCCAAGTAACTACCGGAGGACTAAACATTCCTCCATATATAGAAAATGGTTATCGGGAGTATTGGAAGAGCTTTTTTCAGTTGGTCCCCTTTAGGTTTGTTATAGAGTGGATAGAGCATTATCATATAAGGGGACTTGATTGGTTTTTCTGGAACTCTGTGAAGTTATCCTTTTATAACTTCATTATGTTGTTTCCCTTGGGCGTGTATCTACATCTATTATTTGAAGTGAAAAGTTGGAAAAGGGCGCTGAAACATCTGTTTTTTACTTCCTTAACCATCGAAGTGTACCAGATTATTTTTTCCTATACGGGATTGATTATGTCTAGAAGCTTTAATGTAGATGATTTAATACTAAATACCTTAGGGGGAATGATGGGGTATTTTATGTATGCTATAGTAAAAGAAAAATTCTTAAAAAGATATGCTCATTTTAAATGAGCATATCTTTTTATCCTATCACTTATATTTATTAGCCATAGCAACATTATTTGCCGCTTCCATACCTGTTTTTAGAGCACCCTGTATCCAAGCATGCTTACCAGAAACATGTTCTCCTGCAAAGAAAACTCTATTTTGATATTCAGGTTTTTTAGCAGACCACGAGAAGGTGTTTTTTTGCCCGGGACTGTAATAGGCAAAGCCTCCTAAAAACCACTGTTCATCATTCCAATTTACACTAGCATGATCAAGGAGAAGGGTGTCTATATAGTCCTTAGGAAGGCAGTGGATCTGTGCAATCTGTCTTTGAATCTCATGAAGTCTTCTACGAGCAGGGAGATTTCCTAGACGATTGGCATCTAAGGCGTAATTATAGGTAGCCAATAATACTCCTGGTTCTTGCGGAGGTAGGGTAGGTGCATCTATATATTGGCTATGGTCTGAAGGATACCATAGGGATGTAACAGGACGATCAGTAGCGGAATTTCCTCCTAGTTTGGGACCACAGAGTATGCCAGGATTTTCCCAAAAGCGTTGAGCATAAAAATGAGCAGATTTAAAGGAATTTTCATAGGTGAGCTCCTGAATAGCCTGCATTTTATCACTGGAAAATAGAGGACATAATTCCACATGGCGTAAAGTAGAAAAAGGAATAGCACAAACAATATAATCAAAGGTTTGTTGATGTGTTCTAGGATTTTTCTTGCTTTTATAACAAAGGGTAACGGGACCACCGCTCATGGGCTGTTGAATTTGCTCTACCCAATGTCCATCCATCCAGGTAACCTCACCTAATAAGTGGGGCGGAATATTAGGATAATAGCGTCCTACATTAGCATCCCAAAAGGAATGATAAAAGGCCAGGGGAAGTTCCGTTGTCCCGCCCTCAATACGATAAAGAGATTCAAAATCCAAGGAATAGATTTCTTGGTATAGCTCCATGGTACTATTGTAATAAAAATCTCCTATTAAGGGGGAGAGATTACCCAACATATCTACAGCGCCTCGGCTAAGACCTGCTCTTTGATATAAATCCTTGATCTTCAAAGAATCCAAAGCGACGATCTCTGGACTATACTCCTTTCTAATTTCAATAATCTCTTGACGCACGGCAGGAGGTAAAGCCAGAAGGGGAGGATTAATAGCACTGTTAGACAATTTCCGCCAAGGGGTGATTTTTTCTTGGGGGGTGAGGTCAAAAGCAGGATAGATATTTCTCATGACGCTAGTCTCCTCTGGATCATTACAGGCATAACGATGGCGAATATAAAAAATGTCTCCAGGAGTAGATTGAATAAAGGGCCGGGTTTTTAAATCAAACAGATCAATATAATGCCATAGGGTTTCATGGGAAATGGGTAATCTCATGGCACCTAATTCTCCATAATATCTTTTTTGGGAGTCAAAGTAGCGGGTATAGATCCTGCCTCCTATACGGTCTTCCAAGGCGTCGAAAATAGTGATATCATAACCGAGTTTTCTCAGTTCAAAAGCAGCAGATAATCCTGCAGCGCCTCCTCCAATGATCCCAATACGTATGTTTTTTCCAGAACCTAGGGGAGCGATATTGGTAATATCTGCTGGAGGGCTCAAGGCTTCCAATAGATAAGGAAAGTCTTCTTCTCGATTTTCCTGCTGTAATAACTCTAATAATATTTTTTTTCTTTCCTCTTTAGTAGGTTGATTAGGTGTAAAGTTCAATTTTCAACCTCCTTATTCTTTCAACTTTTCTATCATAATAGTATATGTAAAGGCGAGGGAATGAATTTAACACAATTTCCCCATATCATCTTTTCTATCATAATAGTATATGTAAAGGGATAGGGGAAAGTGCCCAACAAAGTTTTTAAAACATAGTACTATTTTATTGGGAATATAGTATAATGGAGTACAAAATATTCAGCAATGGAAAGAGGTCAATATGAGCTATTTATTTTTAATGATAACCATCATAGGGCTAGACCAATGGAGTAAATATAAGGCCCAGGATTTTTTAAGGCAAAGAGGATCTTTCTACTCCATAACCAAAAGATTTCAATTACGCTTAGCGCACAATCCAGGAGGTTTTTATGGACTCCTTGAAAATAAAAAAAGGCTTCTTTATATCATAACCTTTTTTGCCATTGTTGGCTGTGCTTTTCTGTTATATCAAGGCATAAAAAATCAAAGAATGCTGTCCTATAACCTAGCTTTTTCTTTTTTATTAGGAGGAGCCATAGGAAACTTTATAGATCGTATAAAACAGGGGTATGTCATAGATTTTATCTATATAAAATTTAAAAGAGCTCCTATATTCAATCTAGCCGATGTCTCTATTTTTGTAGGGGCACTGATGCTTAGTTATTTAGAGATAGTCTATGGAATTTTTTAATAACAAAAAAGGCTCATGATGAGCCTTTTTTTGTTATCTAGGAATACAGATTGTTTGACCAATTTGAAGTCTATTGGGATTTACTCCTGGATTAGCTGCTTGGATTGCTGCTACGGTAGTGCCATATCTTTGGGCTAAGGAATAGAAAGTATCTCCTGACCTAATGGTGTAAGGAATAGTATTTGGAGGACATGTTCCTTGAGATGATCCAGGTATACAAAGAATTTGCCCTATTCTTAAATAACTAAGATCTGTATTGGGGTTGGCTGCTATGATTCCTTGAACTGTGGTGTTATATCGATTGGCTAAGGAATACAAGGTGTCTCCTGATCTAACGGTATAGGCAAAGGTACCAGCAGGACAAGTTCCTGGGGGTGGCGTTGTGCCTGGGATACAAATGATTTGACCAATTCTTAAAGCATTAGGGTTTACTCCAGGGTTAGCATTAATCAAAGCTTGCACCGTGGTATTGTATCTCATAGCAATATTATAAAAAGTGTCACCTGCTCTAATGGTATAAGAAGTGGATCCAGGGGGACAATTCGCCGGCGGAGCTTGAGTTGGTATGCAAATTACCTGACCGATTTGTAAGGCATTGGGATTTATTCCAGGATTTGCACTCATAATGGCATTTACTGTAGTACCATATCTTATAGCTAGACTGTATAGAGTATCGCCAGCACGTATGGTATAGGAAATTGAGCCTTGAGGACAATTTGTTACATTTACTTTCATAAACTACACCTCCTTATTTTAATATATTCATTACAAAGAGAATGTGACACAAAACTCAGTGAAAACTCCTCGATCTCTAAAGATCGAGGAGTTTTCTGTTAAATTTATGCTCGAGGGATACATAGGGTGTCCCCTATGATTAAATTATTAGGGTTGGCATTAGGGTTGGCTCTTTGAATAGCTTCTACTGTAGTATTGTACTGTCTTGCCAAGTTGTAAAAAGTATCCCCTGATTTTATTGTATGGGCAAAAGTTCCCTTAGGACAAACCCTGGGTGGAGTAGTTTTTTCTGGTATACAAATGACCTGACCTATTTGTAGATTGTTAGGATTTACTCCTGGATTGGCTGCCTGAATAGCTTCTACCGTTGTATTGTATCGTTTAGCTAGATTGTAGAAAGTGTCCCCTGACCGAATGGTGTAGGCAAAGGTGCCGCTAGGACAAACCCTGGGTGGAGTAGTTCTTTCTGGTATACAAATGACCTGACCTATTTGTAGATTATTAGGATTTACTCCTGGATTGGCTGCTTGAATAGCTTCTACTGTAGTATTGTACTGTCTTGCTAAGTTGTAAAAAGTATCCCCTGATTTTATCGTATGGGCAAAAGTTCCCTTAGGACAAACTCTAGGTGGAGTAGTTCTTTCCGGTATACAAATGACCTGACCTATTTGTAGATTATTAGGATCTACCCCTGGGTTTGCTGCTTGAATAGCCTCCACCGTTGTATTGTATTGCTTAGCGAGGTTATAGAAAGTATCCCCTGATCGAATGGTGTAAGCAAAGGTACCAGTAGGACAAACTCTAGGTGGGGTGGTTCCCTTTGGAATACAAATCTTTTCTCCTATTTGTAGATTATTAGGATTTACTCCTGGGTTGGCTGCCTGAATAGCTTCTACAGTTGTATTGTATTGCTTAGCTAGGTTGTAGAAAGTATCTCCTGATTGAATGGTATGAGTAATAGTTCCCTCGGGACAGGCAGCAGGTATAGTAAGAGGAATGCATACTTTTTGACCAATTTTCAAGTTGTTGGGATCTATTCCGGGATTCACGGCCAAAATATTTTCTACTGTAGTATGGTATAGCTGTGCAAGACTGTAGAGGGTATCTCCTGCCTTTATGGTATGAGCAAAGGTTCCCTCAGGACAAGTAACTGGTGGTGCCATTTCAGGAATACAAATTCTTTGTCCTGGCATGAGATTGTCTGGGTTCACTCCAGGATTTGTTGCAATCAATTCCTCTACGGTAACGTGGAATCTAGCAGCAATAGAATAAAAGGTATCCCCCATTTGTATAGTATAAGCAAAGGTACCAGCAGGACAGGGCATAGGAGTGGGGGGTGCTATGGGTATACAAAGAATTTGCCCCACCCTAAGACAGTAGGGATTGATCATAGAATTCACCTTTAAAATGGCTTCTACAGTTGTATTATATCTTAAAGATATATTGTATAGAGTATCTCCTGGTTGGACCACGTAGGGTAGAGTACCTATAGGACAACTGGGATTATAATAATACATGATTTACTTCACCTCCTCATTTCTCTTACAGTATATTCAGCAAAGCACAAAAAGGTTATGAATTTTAAAGATTAAGAATTTTATAGATAGGAAATGAATAATAGATTATTAAAGGATCAATCTGGGTAAAGCTTTAGGCACAAAGAAAGGGGCAGTTGATATGATGAAAAAGGCGTTTCCATATATTTTCTTTTATATAGGATCCTTCCTACTGGGATTTTTTGGTCTATCCCAAATGATTGTTTTAAAAACCCTAGGCCAAAAGATCCCCTATATTATTTTGGTATCCATCGGATACCCTGTACTGATTGGAGGGCTGATATGGTGGATGAGGAAAGAAGTTTTGAATGAGGAAAATAAAGAAAATGAGGAAGATGAAGAACAAATAGATGGGGAAGAAGTTGTAGAAGAAACCGAAGAAGGAATAGAAGAGTTAGAAGAAGTTTCAGAAATATCAGAGAGAGAAGGAGAACAAATTGAAGAAGAAAAGGAGCTTTTTCAGGAAGAAAATCTGGAAGAAGTTCAACAACTAGATTTCTTTATGGAACCCAGAGAAGAGTTAAAGAAAGTAGAAGAAGCAGTAGCAGAAGAAGAAGAGTTTCAACAACTAGATTTCTTTATGGAATCTACAGAAAATTTAGAGGAAGAAAAGCAAGAAGTCACCGAAAGATCAGAGCTATAAGATAAAATAGAGATTATAACATAAGCAATAGATAAAATATTCGGATAATTACGTAAGATAAATAGATTTATTCAATGAAAGTTCGTGTTTTTCTGTTGACAACTATCCTATGATTTGTTATGATGAATCTAGAAAATTGAATGACTCACCTATATAAATTCAGGAATATGGCCTGAGTGTCTCTACCGAGCAACCGTAAATTGTTCAACTATGGGTGAAAGGAACCTTTATAGAGTGTATTCTTTATAAAGGACCGCGTTGCTATGCGACGCCCATAACCTCTGGATGAATATACAGATGGCTTGGTTTCACTTATAGACCGAGTCATCTGTTTTGTTTTTACTACAAAAAAGGAGGGTATGATTATGCTTGCAAGAAAACTTCAAAATGATAAAGGACCTCAAAATCTTCAAAACACTGGACTCCTAGAAAGACTATTTCAATTGAGGGAGAACGGTACAAGCATTAAAACTGAAATATTGGCAGGTATTACTATTTTTATTACTATGGCCTATATTATATTTGTTAATCCAAGTATTCTAAAACAGGCGGGAATGAATGTCCAGGGACTTTTGGGGGCAGAGGCAGAGGCTGTTGGCCTTGGAGATCCAATAGTAGGTGCTGTATTTGTAGCCACCTGTGTGGCAGGGGCTATAGGCTCTATCATCATGGGTCTATATGCAAACCTTCCCTTTGGACTAGCTCCAGGTATGGGATTAAATGCTTTCTTTACCTATAGTGTTGTTTTAGGAATGGGATACACGTGGCAACAAGCCCTGGCAGCTGTTTTTATCTCTGGTATCTTATTTATTATTTTATCAGCCAGTGGAATTAGAAAGGGTATTGTAGATGCTTTACCTGCATCATTAAAACAAGCCATAACTGGGGGAATAGGATTATTTATCGCTTTTGTAGGGATGCAAAATGGACATATTATTGTGGACAACCCTGCTACCCTAATTGGCTTTGGAGATTTTACCCAATCGGCAACTGCTCTTACTCTAATTGGATTAGCTATTACCGGAATTTTAATGGCGAAACAAGTAAAGGGAGCAATTCTAATCGGTATTGCCATTACTACCATTGTGGGAATTCCCCTAGGAGTTGTGCAATTAGGTGAGGGTTTTAGTGTTATGGCTATGCCTCCCAGTATTGCTCCTACTTTTGCAAAAATGGATTTTGCAGGATTATTAAATGTAAGTGGAGAGTTGACCATTATTGGAGCAATCATGAGTGTAGTAACCGTTGTTATTTCTTTTAGTTTAGTAGATATGTTTGATACCATTGGAACTTTGGTAGGTACAGCTACAAAAGCTGGATTAGTAGATGAAAAGGGAAATGTGAAGAATATGGGTAAAGCCCTTTATGCTGATGCCATAGCTACCAGTATAGGCGCTTTGATTGGAACCTCTACCACTACCACCTATGTAGAAAGTGCAACTGGTGTAAGTGAAGGGGGAAGAACAGGCTTAACGGCTGTTGTGGTTGGTATTTTATTCCTATTGGCCTTATTTTTCTGGCCCTTGGTAGGTATTGTACCTGCTGAAGCTACAGCCCCAGCATTAATGATTGTGGGAGTACTCATGATGACTTCTGTAAAAAATATTAACTTTGAAGACTTTACAGAAGCTATGCCAGCATTTTTCACTATGGCAATCATGCCCTTTTCCTATAGTATAGCCAATGGTATTGCAGCAGGAATGATTATGTATCCAATTACCAAGCTAGTTACTGGAAAAGGAAAAGAAGTGCATCCGGCTATTTACATTCTCGCAGTATTATTTATCATAAGATTTACCATATTACCTCAATAATGTCATTTGTAAGAAAATAAAGCCCAGCATCTAAATTTAGATGCTGGGCTTTACTTTATACAATAAAAAAATAGCTGAGCAGCTATTTTAATTATTGTACTGTTCTTTTATGTTTTTGGATGGAATCAAAATATCCTTTAAAAGCTTCTCGCAAATTTTTACTAAACTTCCGTTTTCGTCAATTTGAAATACATTACAGGTTTCCTTTGAAATGACTACTTCTGAATAGCAGCTACTGCAAAAGAATTTTTTTCTTCCAATCTTACCAATGTAATTTTGTCCGCAAACTGGGCATCTCATGGGAATTTCCTCCTTAAAGAAAGTAAAAGGAACCATAGTTTCTAATGGTAAAAACCATTAGAAACTTCATCTATATTTATAAAGGGGAAAGTTGAAGGGGGTATGGTTCCTATATAAAAATTAGATAAACTAATTTCTTGTCTTTATTATAGGGGATCAACCTTTAAATTACCTTTAAAAATATAAAAAGTTATAAAATATTTTTAGTTTGTTGGTTACTGCAGTGAATTTTTATACAATTACATAGGGAATATATTGATAAAAAGAAAGAAGAAGGATTTTAATGCAAAATAAAGGAACATATTTTATAATAGGAGTGAGGTGATGAGCATGAGAGTACTTTTAGTGGAAGATGAAAAAGCTCTAGCGGCAGCTCTTTCTAAAATTTTAGAGAAAAATAATATCCAAGTGGATATTTGCAACGATGGGGAAGAAGGACAAATATTAGCAGAAAAAGATATTTATGACGTAATTATTTTAGATATCATGCTTCCTAACAAAAGTGGATTAGAAATATTAAAGGATTTGAGAACAAACAATCATAAGACCCCCGTTTTGTTTCTTACCGCCAGAGATACAGTACAGGACAGGGTAGTGGGGTTAGATAGTGGGGCAGATGATTATTTGATTAAACCCTTTGCTACTGAGGAATTATTGGCACGCCTTAGAGCATTGGTGAGGAGACCTAAGGATCTAATAGATGATCATATTTTAGAATTTTCTAATATAAAATTACACATTGATAAGGGAGAGTTAGAGGTAAAAGGCAAGATAAAGAGACTGACCACTAAGGAAACTCAACTATTGGAATTATTTTTAAGAAACCCTGGGATGGTCTTATCTAAAGAACAGATACTCGATAGAGTATGGGGAGTAGATGCTACTGCCATGGAAAATAGTGTGGAAATATATATCCATTATCTTAGAAAAAAACTAGGACATAAGGCAGAGGTCATGATTGAAACCGTTCGGGGTATGGGCTATGTAATTAAGGAGAAAAAGGATGCTTAATAAATTACGACTGAGACTTACCTTTTTTAATACTTTAGTGCTGACGGTCATTTTATCCATCATTTCTATATTTGTCTATGTATTAATGTATTACAATCTCTATAGTGATATTGACGAGACATTGATTACTTCTTCTCATCAAGTGGAAAGTTATGTAAATTTCCTACAGGATAATACAAAGGATAAAGAAATAGATTTAGAAAAGAAAAATGAATATGCCCGTATCATTCATAATATGATCAGAAACAATATTTCTTATATTGTATGGGATACAGAGCAAAGTATGAATATCAACTCGAGCTATATAGAGTTAGATGATGAATTGTTAAAAGGAATACGAAAAGGCGTAATGAACCAGCTGGAGGAAAATGATAAAATAATAAGAGATTTAAATAGAGAATTTTATTTCCAAACCATAAGTCAAGAGGGAATCAATTATAGAATATGCACCGTAGTCTTTTCTACAGATTTGCAAAGAAATAATCTTCGCACCATACAGACGATAAAAACCCTAAAAAATGAAAAGGATGTACTCAATAGGCTGACCTTTACCTTACTTTCAACGGTAATCGTGGGGATAACCCTTTCCTTTATTGGAGGATATATTCTAGCTGGACGATCCTTAGTCCCTATTCAAAAATCATGGAAAAGACAAGAGGAATTTGTGGCAGATGCTTCCCATGAATTGCGTACCCCTTTGGCAGTGGTACAAACCAATCTAGAGGTGGTAAAGGGAAGTCCAAATGAACTGGTTTCTAGTCAGGACTATTGGATCAATAATGCCTATGATGAAACCCTTAGAATGAATAAGCTAATTGAGGATTTATTGTTCCTTGCGAGGGTAGATTCTGGAGAGACCTTACTCGAACAACAGGAAGTAGATTTTACCTTCTTATTGCAAGACGTTAATGAAAAACTAATGCCCTTGGCAGCAAAAAGCCAAATAAGAATTTTTGGAGATATTGAGGAAAACCTAAAAATTTTGGCGGACTCCAATAAACTAAGACAACTTATGGTCATTTTAATTGACAACGCCATAAAATACAGCAGCCCAAATAGCATGATCAGGATAAAGGGAAAATCTTTTAAAAACGGTGTGATGGTAGAGGTCATAGATCAGGGAATAGGAATGAAAGCTGAAGAGATAAAAAGGGTCTTTGATCGATTTTATAGAACCGATAAGGTCAGAACAAGAGAACAAGGTGGAACAGGCCTAGGCCTTTCTATAGCCAAATGGATTGTGGATATCCATCGTGGAAAAATTGAAATAGAGAGCAAATACCAACAAGGAACAAAAGTATCGGTATATTTGCCTGCTGAATAAAAAGAGGGGGATAAACATGGTAAAAAATCAATTATCTATAGATGAATTTGTAAAACATATAGAATTTTCAAGAAAATTATATGATATTGCCCGTATAGTAGATCCAATAAAAAATCAAGTGTTGGATTATTCTGGAGGACATATTCTAGCTTCCAATACAATTTGTTATGATTTTTGGCAGAGGGGTGTGGTTTGTGAAAACTGTATTTCCAGAAGAGCCCTTCAAGAGAAAAAACCCTTTATGAAGATTGAATATAATGGGGAAAAGATATATATGGTGCAGGCTATCCCCTTAGCATTAATGGAGCAGGAAGTCGTACTAGAGCTATTAAAGGACATCAGTGAGGAGCGTCTACTATTTGATATTGTAGATGAATCTAGAAACGATATCTATAAATTATTGGAAGAGAGAAATGCTTTCATTATTAAAGATGCCCTAACAGATGTATATAATCTCAGATATATTAAGGAACGACTACCCTATGAAATCATAAATAGCCATATACAAGATCAATATATTTCTCTCATGATCTTAGATATTGATCATTTTCGAAATATCAATAAAGTCCATGGTCCTGAATATGGAAATCATGTACTGAAAACCCTAGCCCAAAAAGTACAGGGAAAAGTGAAAGAAAAGGGATGGATGGCAAGATATACTGACGATGCGTTTATCCTTTGCATAGAGGACATAGATCCCCAAGGGACTAAGGAAAAGGCTCAGGAAATCAGAAAAATGATAGAAAATCACCCTTTTACTTATAAAGAGACTACGAAAGAGATCACCATCAGTATAGGGGTTTATACGGCTCTAAAGCCAGATATTAATGCGGATGAATTTATAGAGGAGGCCTATTCTCTACTCCTTCAGGGAAAAAAAGAAGGGGGAAATAGGGTAGTGGCCAAGGAATAGGGGATGGATATCTATCCTATCATCAGGCATGATCATTTTCCTATTTGAGGAGAACAATGAATGAAATATGAGGCAAATAGTGAAAAGGGATAATCAGTAGAGTATAGGGAAAAACTAGCTGGAAGATAGATAACCATGGAATATTCCATAGAAAAATAGCGGGTTTTATGATATATTTAGAGAATATGAATAAAAGGAAATAGCAAAAAAGAAAGGTGTGCTCTATGGATAATAATACTTCATCAAATTTTATTAGAAATATAGTTATTGAAGATTTAGAATCAGGAAAACACAAGGAAATTATCACTCGTTTCCCACCAGAGCCCAATGGATATTTACACATCGGTCATGCAAAATCTATTACACTGAATTTTGAATTGGCCCGTGAATTTAAAGGGAAAACAAATCTTCGCTTTGATGATACTAACCCTTTGAAGGAAGATGTGGAATATGTGGAATCCATTAAAGAAGATGTACAGTGGCTAGGATTTAAGTGGGATAATCTACACTTTGCTTCGGATTATTTTGAATACATGTATGAAAAAGCAATCTTATTAATTCAAAAAGGAAAAGCCTATGTAGATGATTTATCCTCAGAAGAGATTAGGGAATACAGAGGAAGTTTGACTCAACCTGGTAAGGAAAGTCCTTATAGAAACCGTTCTGTAAAAGAAAATTTAGAATTATTTGAAGCTATGGCCAAGGGAGAATACCAAGATGGCTCTAAAGTACTAAGAGCAAAAATAGATATGACTTCCCCCAACATGAACATGAGAGATCCGGTATTATATCGTATTGCCCATGCTTCCCATCACAATACAGGAGACAAATGGTGTATTTATCCTATGTATGATTTCGCTCATCCTTTAGGGGATGCCATAGAAGGGGTAACCCACTCTGTTTGTACCCTAGAGTTTGAAGACCATAGGCCTTTATATAATTGGGTAATAGAAGAATGTGAGACAGAGAATGTACCCCGCCAATATGAGTTTGCTAGATTGAATTTGACCAATACGGTAATGAGCAAAAGAAAACTTAAACAATTGGTAGATGAGGGAATAGTGGATTCATGGGATGATCCTCGTATGCCTACCATTTCAGGACTTAGAAGAAAAGGGTATACTCCTGAAGCCATTAGAAACTTCTGCCGAGAAATTGGTGTAGCCAGAAATTATAGTATGGTAGATATGCAAATGTTAGAACATTTCATTAGAGATGATTTAAAACAAAAAGCATTAAGAACCATGGCTATACTAAAACCCTTAAAGGTAGTTATTACAAACTATCCTGAAGGTCAAATAGAATATTTACCAGCGGAAAATAATCCTGAAAATCCAGAAATGGGAGAAAGAAGAATACCTTTTTCTAGGGAAATCTATATTGAGCAGGAGGACTTCATGGAAAATCCGCCCAAGAAATATTTCAGACTGTTTCCTGGAAATGAAGTGCGTCTTAAACATGCCTACTTTATTCAATGTAATGAGGTCATCAAAGATGATGAGGGCAATGTGGTAGAAATCCGCTGTACCTATGATCCAGAAACCAAAAGTGGTACGGGTTTTACAGGAAGAAAAGTAAAAGGAACAATTCACTGGGTGGAAGCTAGCCAAGCAATGCCAGCTGAAATGAGATTATATGAGCCTTTAATCCTTGATGAAGATCAAAAAGAAGAAAGACATTTCCTAGAGAATATCAATCCCAATTCTTTAGAGGTATTACAAGGTCTTGTAGAGCCCACTATGGCCGACGCAAAACTCCATGATAAATTCCAGTTTTTCCGTCATGGTTACTTTAATGTTGATCCTAAATATACCACAAAGGATAAGTTGGTCTTTAATCGGATTGTATCCCTAAAAAGCTCTTTTAAATTAAACCGATAAAAGGGATGGACAAAAAAATTTACAAAAGGCATTAGAGTTAGGAAAAAATTCCCGACTTTAATGGCTTTTTGTTTTTTTATTTTCTATCCTCATGGAGGAAATCTATTATAGAAAGGAATAAATACAATGGAAAAACTTATGCTTACCCTTTTGGCAGCAGGGGCAGGAGGCCTGTTGGGAATAAAACTTAAGATTCCCGCTGGAGCCATGATTGGATCTATGTTTGCTGTAGCCCTATTAAATATCTTTACCGATAAGGGGTATATCCCTGGGAATTTTAAACTGGTAGCCCAAATGGTCATTGGAGGGCTTATTGGGCTTCGATTTACAAAAGAATCCTTTTATGAGTTAAGAGAATTGATTTTTCCTACCATTATCTTAGTGATAGGGCTTACAACCCTATGCGTAATTACAGGATATATTGTTTACCGTTTCACTGATTTAGATTTAGTAACAGCTTTGTTTAGTACAGCTCCCGGTGGGCTTGCGGATACTACTATTATTGCAGAGGCCTATGGCGCCGACGTAAAAAAGGTAGCTTTAATGCATTTGATGCGATTAATTACTGTCATTACCCTATTGCCCCTTGTGATCAGATATATCATTGAGCATATCCCCAATTAGGAAGAAAAAGTAAAGCCCATAAAAAGTACATCAAAAGTACAAGCAAATACACCAAAAAAACTTGGCAATGTAATCCTTTAAATTTAAAATAGTAGTAGAAGTCTTGGAGAGGATACGGGATACCGTACTCGGGATACTGTATACAATCAATCATGATTTCTATGCTTTTATGGAGATTTTTAGAAAAGAAATAAATGCTAGTATAATCTAGTGAAAATCAAGAAATTTATTTCAAAGAGATGTATAGCTCCAATTTAAAAGCAAAGAATATAAACATGGAAAAGATGGATTTCTATAAAAATGAAAAGAGGTGTACTTAATGGGTGAAAAAATTACAACAAATCAGCTAAAGAGTAATAATGGTTTTACCATATTCGGAATGCCAGTTTATCTATTTGTTATTTTTGCAGTAATTATGGTAGCATCTATCTTTACAGAAACTCTGGGAACTGGTATGGCGAGCTCATTTGCATTATTATATTTTCTAGGAATTATTTTTAATGAAGTAGGGGAAAGAGTTCCTCTTTGGAATACCTATATCGGTGGTGGCCCTATTTTAGCCTTTATAGGAACAGCCTATTTAGTTTATGCAGGCATTTTACCTGCAAAGTACGTGGAGTCTGCCACGGTATTTATGGATGATGTTGATTTTCTAACTCTATTCGTAGTGGTACTGATTACTGGTTCTGTATTATCAGTAGACAGAAAATTATTGGTAAGATCATTCTTAGGATATATTCCAGCCATTCTTGGGGGTGTATTATTTGCCATGATCTTTGGAATTGTGGCAGGACTTTTCATGGGAATTGCCCCTGTAGAAGTTGCTATAAAATATGTACTACCTATTATGGGTGGTGGTAACGGTGCAGGAGCTGTGCCTTTAAGTGAAATTTGGGAGGCTACCACAGGACAACCTAAGGGTGAATATTACTCCTTTGCTATTTCCATCCTAACCATAGGAAATATCTTTGCGATTATTGCAGCCGCCTTATTAAATAAATTAGGAAAGGCAAAGCCTGCATTGACAGGGGATAAGACCAACCTAATGAGAAAATCTGCTGAACTTGATGCAGAGGATAAGGTAGATTACAAACCAAATTTAAGAGAGATAGCCAATGGTCTTGTTTTGGCAGGAATGTTCTATGCCCTAGGAAGTTTATTCTCTGGATATATTCTTCCAAGTATTGGAGGCGTTGTCATTCATAAGTTTGCCTATATGATTATTTTCGTAGTTCTTGCCAATGCCTTCAATCTTATTCCTGAGAACCTAAAGGTAGGGGCAAAGAAATTACAAACCTTCTTTACCAAACAATTCCTTTTAGTTATGATGGCAGGTGTGGGGATTGCTTTCACAGATTTAGGAGAAATTATTGCTGCGATCACCCTTCAAAATGTTGTAGTAGCGGTATTCATCATAATTGGTGCAGTAGTAGGTAGTGGTTTAGTAGGTCACTTAGTAGGATTCTTCTTTGTAGACTCTTCTGTAACTGCTGGTCTTTGTATGGCCAATAGGGGAGGTTCCGGTGATATCCAAGTATTAGGAGCTGCTGATAGAATGGAATTAATGCCCTATGCTCAAATCTCATCCCGTCTAGGGGGAGGACTTGTGTTGGTTATTGGTAGTGTACTATTTGGATTATTTATGTAATAATATTTATAAGGATAAAGATCTACTAGAATTTTCTGGTAGGTCTTTATCAAAGTTTTGTTTTATTTTTTTGGATAAGCACGGGATACCGTATACAATGACCTCAAAGGGAGGGAGCTAAAGTGGATAAGGCATTTTGTACCTATGTGGCCTATTTAGCGCAAAAATCTGTGCTGTACGAGGTAAGTGCTACTCCAAAGCCAGGTTTAGTGGATCGAAACAACTCAGGAGCTCATAGGGATATGGACTTTTTTACCTTTATGTCTAGCGGGGCATCCTTATATGAAGGTTTTTTTCGCTGTACCTTACAGGGTATGAACTTTCAAGGTTTAGATCTTTCCCAACTCTTAGGAGAGATACGATCTATTGGTATAGAAATGGAAGAGAAAATGTTTAAGAGCACTAGGGGCATAAATACTCATAAGGGCATTATCTTTTCCCTAGGAATTTTATGTGCCGCGGTGGGTTATCTCTACCAGAAAGAAGAGAAACAAAATCCCAAAGCCGAAAGGGTCTGTGAAGTTGTTGCTCAAATGACCAAAGGTATAACTCATACAGAATTGGAAAATCTAAAAAATAAGAAACAGTTTACCTATGGGGAAAAACTCTTTTTACAGTATGGAATTACAGGTATTCGCGGAGAGGTAGAATCAGGATTTAAAACGGTGAGGAAAAAGGGAATAGACCTCTTTAGAGATTTGTCCTCCCAGGATGAAATAGAGATTAACCATATCCTCATCCAAATTTTACTAAGTATCATGACCCTCTGTGTAGACAGTAATGTAATCTCTCGCCAGGGTATAGGTGGACTAGAATATGTGCAAAAATATGCTAGGAAAATAATATCCCAGGGAGGGGTTTTTTCCAAAAAGGGAAAGGAAGCCATAGAAGTCATGGATAGAGATTTTATTAAAAGAAATATTAGTCCCGGTGGCTCAGCGGATCTTATGGCGGTGACCGTTTTCTTGGGCATGCTGGAGGATACAGGAGTGTGAGCCCGAATGGAGTATGAAAATTTTCAATATAGAACTATAGACAAAGAGAATAAAACTGAGATTATTAGGATACAAGAATTTTTAAAACAACAACATCTAAGGTTAGATGAGAACTTGGAAGAGATCATTGGTATTTATCAAGGAGAACAAATTTTAGCTGTGGGCGGTATTCATGGGAAAACCCTAAGATCTATCGCAGTAGATCCTAAATATAAGGGTACAGGAGTGATCAATTCCCTCATGTCCCAGCTGATGAATGCACAATACCAAAGAGGGAATACCCATCTTTTTATTTATACAAAGCCTGAAAACATAAAGTCCTTTTCCTATTTTGGTTTTAAAACCATAGCTCAAGTAGAGGATAAGGTGGCTTTGCTAGAAAATAATCCTCAGGGTATTGAAAACTTTGTGAGGGAAGTTTCCAAGGAGAAGAAACAGGGGAAAATTATTTCCTCTCTAGTGATGAATTGCAATCCCTTTACCCTAGGTCATCAATATCTCATCGAGAAAGCGGCCCAGGAAAGCGATGTTGTTCATCTTTTTGTGGTGTGGGAGGATCGATCTCTTTTTCCCTCAGAGGTAAGATATGAATTGATTAAAAAAGGCATTGCCCATTTAAAAAATGTGAATATCCATAAGGGCAAGGATTATATTATCTCCAATGCCACTTTTCCTTCCTATTTCATAAAGGATGAAGGAGATGTAGTCAGACTTCATGCAATGCTGGATATTGAAGTTTTTGCTCAATATATGGTGCCAGCCCTAGGGATAAACAAAAGATTTATAGGGGAAGAACCCTATTGTCCTGTGACCAAAACTTACAATGAGGTCATGAAGGAAATTCTTCCTGGATATGGGGTAGAGGTGGTGGAAATACCTAGGGTACAAAAAGATCATGAAATCATTAGTGCTTCTAAGGTAAGGGAACTCATTAGAGTAGGAAAAATCCAGGAGATAGGGAAATTGGTGCCCCAAACTACCTATAACTTTTTACTTTCTGAAAAAGCAATACCCATTATTGAAAAAATTAAAAAACAAAGGATACGACATTAATAGGAGGTGTAAGTAAATGAGAATTATTAAAGCAGGTATGGCAGGAACTATGGAATCCAGTGATATTAGTATAATTGTTGAACCAAATACTCAAAAGGGAATTGAGATTCAACTAAATAGCTCTGTAGAAAAACAATTTGGAAATCAAATTAGAAAGGTAATTACGGACACTTTGAAGGGGTTAGGCATCTCAGAAGCCCTAGTAAGAGCCAATGATAAAGGAGCCTTAGACTGTATTGTAAAGGCCAGAACATTAGCAGCTACCTATCGAGCTGCAGGAGAAGAAAAATTTAACTGGGAGGAATTGGACAAATGGGTAGATTAAGAAGAACAATGATGTTTGTTCCAGGGAATAATGCAGGAATGTTGAAGGACGCCCATATCTATGGTGCTGATTCATTGATGTTTGACCTAGAAGATTCCGTATCCCTACATGAAAAGGATACTGCAAGATTTCTTGTGTATCAGGCAATTAAAACTGTAGATTATCAAGGAACAGAAATAGTAGTGAGAATAAATGGATTGGATACTCCCCATGGACGGGATGACATAGAAGCCGTGGTAAGGGCAGGAGTAGATGTAGTAAGGCTCCCTAAAACCGAAACACCTCAAGATATTAAAGATGTAGAAGAAGTTATTGAAGAAGTGGAAAGAAAAATAGGTAGAGAAATCGGCTCAACTAAAATGATGGCGGCTATTGAAAGTCCTTTAGGTGCAATGAGTGCCTATGAAATCGCAAAGGCTAGTAAAAGACTTATTGGAATTGCCATTGGTGCTGAAGACTATGTCACCAGTATGAAAACCAATAGATCCCCAGAGGGAATTGAGTTATTGGGAGCAAGAAGTCAAATTGTCATGGCAGCTAGAGCAGCAGGAATCTATGCGCTAGATACGGTCTTTTCTGACGTGGATGATGAGGAAGGTCTAGTCAGGGAAACCAAATTGATTAAACAGCTAGGTTTTGACGGGAAATCTGTTATTAACCCAAGACAGATCCAAACAGTTCATGACATCTTTACCCCATCAGAAAAGGAAATTCAAAAGGCCATAGATGTAAAAAAAGCCATCAAAGAGGCTGAAGAAAAGGGGTCAGGAGTTATTGCCCTAAATGGAAAAATGATTGATAAGCCTATTGTTGAAAGGGCAGAAAGAGTACTAAATTTAGCTGCTTCAGCTGGTCTATATAAGGAGGAAGCGTAAGATGAAAAACGTCATAAATAGAGAAATACCTGATGAGATCATTGAAAAAAATGCGTTAAATGTCTACCAAGGGCCCTTTGCTATAGAACCTACCATTAGACAACATGGACCTAAAGTAACGGCAGTAAAACCTGGAGATTCCAAATTGGTTTCCAGCATAGAAGAAATAATCAAAAAAACTGGGTTAAAGGATGGAATGACTATTTCCTTCCACCATCATTTCCGAAATGGAGATTATATTGTAAATATGGTAGTAGATACCATTGCCAAGATGGGAATAAAAAACCTTACTTTAGCATCAAGTTCTTTAACCAATATTCATGCCTCTCTTATTGAGCACATTAAAAATGGAGTGGTTACCAATATTACAACCAGTGGCCTAAGGGGTGAACTGGCAGAGGAAATTTCTCGAGGACTTATGAAAAATCCTGTGATTATCAGATCCCATGGTGGGAGAGCCAGAGCTATTGAAGCGGGAGACATCAAAATTGACGTAGCCTTCTTAGGAGCACCTGCTGCAGATGAATATGGCAATGCCAGTGGAGCAGTTGGAAAAGCCGTTTGTGGTTCTCTAGGTTATGCTAAGATTGATGCCCAATATGCAGACAAGGTCGTTATTATTACGGACAATCTAGTGGAATATCCAAACCTTCCTGCAAGTATTTCCCAAAAGGATGTGGATTATGTAGTAGCTGTGGAGGAAATAGGAGATCCTTCAGGTATTGCCTCTGGGGCTACCAGGTACACCAAAAATCCAAGGGATCTTTTGATTGCAGAAAATGCTAAAAAAGCTATTGTTCATTCGGGCTACTTTAAGGATGGATTTTCCTTTCAAACAGGTACAGGAGGAGCTTCCTTAGCTGTAGCAAGATTTATTAGAAAAGAAATGATTGACAAAGGGATTACTGCTAGCTTTGCCCTAGGAGGCATAACAAAACCAATGGTTGAAATGCTAGAGGAAGGCCTAGTAAAATCTCTATTTGATGTGCAATGTTTTGATTTGGTAGCCGCAAATTCTATTTCCAAAAATGATAATCATGTGGAAATTGATGCTTCCCTATATGCAAATCCTCACAATAAGGGTGCTGTTGTCAATAAGCTGGATGTTGTGGTATTAAGTGCCCTAGAAATTGATACGGACTTCAATGTAAATGTTATTACAGGTTCTGATGGAGTAATTAGAGGAGCTTCTGGAGGACATTGTGATACCGCAGCGGGTTCTAAATTGACCATGATTGTTGCACCTTTAATTAGGGGAAGAATACCTACCGTAGTGGATAAAGTAAGCCATGTCATTACTCCAGGGGAAACCGTAGATGTGTTGGTAACTGATCGAGGAATTGCGGTCAATCCAAAAAGACAGGATTTAGTAGAAAAATTTAAACAAGCCAACCTACCTCTATATGATATTGAAAAATTAAGAGATTTGGCGATTAATACAGTAGGTACTCCTGATGCTATAGAGTATACTGACCAAGTAGTTGGACTTATTGAATATAGAGATGGAACAATCATTGATGTAATAAAGGCAATAAAATAAAGAGTACGAAGTACAGGTGAGATTCGATGAATAGTTCTAGACAATCTATAATAAATATTATTGAAAGCAGAGAAAAAAGGGTAATACATCAAAGAAAGCTTCTTCAACAATATCAAAAAAATACCCTAGTATCCTATAAGATCAATATTCCAGGGGAGATAAAGGATTCTCCCCTTTATAGGAAGATTTTTAAAAAAGGATGGGAAGAATTAATAAAACAGGCAGAGGACAAATCTATAGAGATCTTATCCAAAGAGGAGTTTTACAAAGCCAGTGGTCCTGAAGGCTATATGGTTTTCAAGGAAGAAGCCACAACAATAAAGAAACTTACCACAAATATAGAGGAACAACATCCCCTTGGACGAATATTTGATTTTGATGTATTATATGGAGAGGGAAAACAAATTTCCAGAACTGACATAGGAAAAAGCCCAAGAAGATGCTTTATATGTGATGGAAATGCCTTTGAATGTGGAAGATCCAGAAGACATTCCATAGAAGAACTAGTGGCATCCATTCATGATAAAGCACAAACCTATTTTGAAAATGAAAAATAGAGGAGAATCAAAATGTCTGACTATATGGAAGAATTAATAAAAAATACTGACCTCTCTAAAAACAAGCCCATGAGGGACGTGGTCTATGAAAGCCTAAAGGAAATTATTATTGAAGGCAAAATTCCACTAGGAGAGAGAATTGTGGAAAAGGAATTTGCAGATAGACTAAACATTAGTAGAACCCCTGTAAGAGAAGCGCTGAGAAAGCTAGAAATGGATGACTTAGTAGAATATATACCAAGAACAGGTGTAGTAGTGAAAAAAATCGGCAAAGAAGATGTTATTGAAATTTATAAAATAAGAAAAGTATTAGAGATTTTAGCTTATAAAAGTGCAGCAGAAAATATAACAAAAGATAAAGTAAAAAAGATACAGGATTTATTAGACGAAACCGAAAGACAAGATCAAGCGGGGAATGTTGAAACAGTATTCGCTATGTTTAGAGAATTCAATAATCACATCTATGATATGAGTAAAATGTATCGTCTAAAGAATATGATAGATGACCTTAATCAATATTTAAAACGATTTAGAAGAATATCCATAGGTGGAGAAGAAAGAAGAACGCAGGCTATTCAAGAGCACAGAATGTTGTTGGATACTTTAATAAAAAAAGACCTAACAAAAATGGAGCAAATCATTGAGAAACATTTAGATTCCTCTCTAGAAATTGTAGTAGATTACTTTGATAATCTGTGATAAATATAGATTGAAAATAGAATGCCCTATGGGAAAAAACTAAAATAAGGAGGGGTAAAATGGCCAAAGTAAAAATTACCGAGACTGTATTACGAGACGCCCATCAGTCTTTAATTGCCACCAGAATGAAAACAGAGGAAATGGTGCCCATTTTAGAGACACTAGATAAAGTAGGATATCATTCCTTAGAAATGTGGGGAGGAGCAACCTTTGATGCTTCCCTAAGATTTTTAAATGAAGACCCTTGGGAAAGATTAAGAATCATCCGAAAACATGTGAAAAACACAAAACTCCAAATGCTACTGAGAGGACAAAACCTATTAGGTTATAAACATTATGCCGATGATGTAGTAATAGACTTTGTGAAAAAATCCATTGCCAATGGAATTGACATTATAAGAACCTTTGATGCCCTAAACGATGTACGAAACATTAAGGTAGCCATAGAAGCTACGAAAAAAGAAGGGGGCCATGCCCAGGCAGCCATATCCTATACCACAAGTCCAGTACACAATACAGAGTATTATCTAAAACTGGCAAAACAAATGGAGGATATGGGAGCGGATTCTATTTGTATTAAGGATATGTCAGGTATCCTCACGCCTTATTATGCCTATGAACTAGTTAAGGCCATAAAGGGAACAGTAAAACTTCCGCTTCAAGTTCATACCCATGCCACTAGTGGTACCGGTTCGATGACTTATTTAAAAGCTGCTGAGGCAGGGGCGGATATCATAGATTGTGCTATCTCTCCTATGGCACTAGGAACCTCTCAGCCACCTACTGAGCCTTTAGTAGCAACCTTACAGGGTACAAAAGAAGATACAGGATTAGATCTTGCATTATTAAATCAAGTGGCAGAGTATTTTAAACCTATACGCAACAAGTATTTAGAAAGCAGAGAGTTAGATCCAAAGGTGCTAGGAGTAGATGTTAACGCTTTGATTTATCAAGTACCCGGGGGAATGTTATCCAACTTAGTATCCCAACTAAAAATGCAAAATGCCGAGGATAAATTTGAAGAAGTGCTCAAGGAAGTACCTAAAGTACGAGAGGACTTAGGTTATCCCCCATTGGTAACCCCATTAAGCCAAATGGTAGGAACTCAAGCAGTATTTAATGTTATTCTTGGGGAAAGATACAAAATGATTCCTAAAGAAATCAAAGCCTACGTAAAGGGAGAATATGGCAAATCTCCAGTAGAGATTTCAGAAGACATTCGTAAAAAGATCATTGGAGATGAGGAAGTCATCACCCACAGACCTGCCGATGATATTGCTCCCCAATTAGAAAACATTCGAAATGACATGAAAGAATATCTAGAGCAAGAAGAAGATGTCCTAAGTTATGGTCTATTCCCACAGGTAGCAGTGGAATACTTCAAATATCGTCAAGCTCAGAAATACAAAATAGATAATACCGTTGTAGATAAAACAAATAAGATTTATCCCGTATAAAAATTAGCTATGCTAGGGTTGGAGTTATTGTACTAGATGTCTTGAGCAAAAATGGATATCTGGTAGAATAGCTCCTTTTTTTCTGCGTTCTGCACTTTTCATGTCTTTATGATCGTGTAAATGAGCAAAAATGATATAATTTCTATGAGAAAATAGGTGTGAAAACATAAAAAAGGAGTGATAAAAATGGAGATAAAGCATAGTGCCCTTGCTGGTACAATGGAGTCCAGTGATGTTCAAGTCATGATTGAACCCTCTAACAATGGGATCGAACTCCATTTAGAAAGTAGTGTACTTGCCCAATACGGAGAACAAATTGAAAAGACCATTAGAGAGGTTTTAGAAAACTTAGGGGTATCCAATGCAAGGCTTATCGTCCGAGATAAGGGTGCTCTGGACTGTATACTACGGGCTCGGGTTCAAACAGCCATTTTCCGTGCTAACGATAAAGTAGAAAATTTACCATGGGGGGAAATGCTATGAAAAATAGAATTCGTAGAACCATGATGTTTTTAAATACCCAAAGAGCTTCCTTGGTAAAAGATCCTTATGTATATGGGCCGGATTGCGTGATTTTAGACCTAGAAGATGCTGTAGCAGAGGGGGAAAAAGATTCTGCCAGAATCCAACTCTTTAATACTTTAAAATATGCAGACTATCATGGAGTAGAAATTTTTGTGAGAATCAATGGGTTGGACACGCCCTATTACAAAGAAGATATTCGTGCTTCTGTTGCAGGAGGATGTAATGGTATCCGAATCCCTAAGGTAGAACAGGCTTCTGATGTGCAATATGTAGAAGAATTGGTTGTGGCTGCAGAAAAAGAGTTTGACCGAGAAGTAGGCTCTACCATGTTGATGGCTGCTTTAGAATCTCCTCTTGCGGTTATGAATGCCTATGAGATATGCAAAAGCAGTAGGAGACTTATGGGAGTTGCTCTAAGTGCTGGAGACTTTGTAAGAACTATGCATGCCAAAAGAACCACCCATGGAGCGGAGATATTCTCTGCCCGTTCTCAAATTGTGTTGGCTGCCCGGGCAGCTGGTGTGATGGCTTTTGATACTGTCCATACCGATATTGATGATGTAGAAACCTTGAAAAGAGACACTGAACTTATTCGAGATATGGGTTTTGACGGAAAATCCGTGATTAATCCTAGACAAATTGCTATTATTCATGATGTATTTACACCATCAGAGAAGGAAATTAGACATGCCGAAAGGATAATCATTGCCCTAGAAAAGAATAAGAAAAAAGGTGTAGGTGTTTTAGTTGTAGATGGAAAAATGGTAGACGTGGCCATGATTGAAGGCGCCAAGAGAACACTAGAACTAGCTAAGGCTTCTAATAAGTATAGGGGGAGTTTGATATGATCAATAAAGCTGGTCGAGATATTCCAGAAGAATTTTTAAAAGAAGATCAGGAAGGATTTCAAGGGCAGTATTATCGGAATCATTATGAATACAAAAAGGCTGCCCCAAGGGTAAAGGGAGCTGTGGGTCCCCAGAAAAGTAAATTAGTAAAAAATATTAAAGAGGCTGTTGAGAAATGTGGATTAAAGGACGGAATGTGTATATCTTTCCACCATCATTTTAGAAACGGAGATTATATTGTAAGCATGGTTATGGAGGTTATTCATGATCTAGGAATTAAAGATCTTACCCTATGTGCTTCAAGTCTGGGTGCTGCTCAAAGCTCTATTGTACCTTATATTGAAGACGGAACCATTATAGGAATTTCCTCCAGTGGAGTACGGGATGAAATCGGACGAGCTATTTCCAGCGGTAAATTAAAGAATCCTGCCATCATACGTAGCCATGGAGGACGAGTGCGAGCCGTCGAAGCGGGAGACATTCACATTGATGTAGCCTTTATTGGTGCCCCTACCAGTGATGCCTTTGGCAATGCAAGGGGGAAAGGAGGAAAATCTGACTGTGGGGTATTGGCTTACTCTGTGGTGGATTCGAGATATGCAGATAAAGTGGTAGTCATCACCGATACCCTTGTAGACACTCCCAATTTCCCTGCCTCTATTCAGGGGGTTGATGTGGACTATGTGGTAAAGGTTGATGAGATTGGAGATCCTAGAAGAATTGCTAGTGGAGTTTTGAGAATGACTCAGGACCCCAGGGAACTATATATTGCAGAATTAGCAACAAAATGCCTAGTGGCAACAGAGTATTTTGAAGATGGTTTTACCTTTCAAACAGGTGGAGGAGGGGCTCCCTTAGCTGTAACCCGGTTTTTAAAACCCTATATGGATGAGAAAAATATCAAAATGGGTTGGGCTCTAGGAGGAATTACCCAGCCTATGGTAGAGCTCATGAAGGAAGGCTATATAAAAGCTTTACTAGACTGTCAATCCTTTGATATGGCCTCAGTAGAATCTGTAAATACCAATTCAAGACATTTTGAAATATCGACTTCTCAATATGCAAATCCTCTCAATAAAGGAGCCTTTGTCAATCAACTAGATTTTGTCATTCTAGGGGCCTTAGAGGTAGATCTAGATTTTAATGTGAACGTTGTACAAGGTTCTGACGGCATCATTCAAGGGGCACCAGGAGGACATGTAGATACGGCAGCAGGATCCAAGGTATCGATTATTGTGGCCCCCTTAGTAAGAAGTAGAATCCCTACCATTCGAGATAGAGTGACCTCAGTCACCACTCCTGGAGAAAGCGTAGATATTGTAGTTACAGAATATGGAGTTGCCATTAATCCTGCTCGTCAAGACTTGATCCATAGCCTATCCAGCACCGACATACCCCTGCGTACCATTGAGGAATTACGGAATGAAGCTTATGCACTTGTTGGAGAACCTAGGGATATTGAATTTGAAAATCAGGTAGTTGCCCTTGTGGAATACAGAGATGGAACCATTATAGATGTTATTCGAAGACCTAAAGGATTAGAATAAAAATAAAGCGGCCATGGCCGCTTTATTTTTATTCTGCTTTATTTTTATTTCTAAGGATATTCACAAATCCACCTTCTTTTATGGCATCTAGATCCTCTTGGAATAAAGGTGATTTTAAATGCATTACCGAATTTTTAGATTTGTTGATGACTTTTATATCTTGGCCTTCTTTAAGGGAGATGGTTTCTACCTCTAGAATATCCCCTTGGTCTATGGAGTCATAATCCTCGTCACTTTTAAATATCAGAGGGAGTATTCCCCAGTTTACCATATTGGCTAGGTGAAGTCGTGCAAAACCCTTAGCGATAACCACGTTTATTCCTAGATATCTTGGAATAATCGCCGCCTGTTCCCTACTGGAGCCTTGGCCATAATTATGTCCTGCAATCAGGATGGAACCCTTAGCCCTTACTGCCCGGTCATAGAAAGTAGTGTCAATCCCTTGGAAGGAGTGTTTTGACATTTCTGGAATATTGGATCGGATAGGGAGATAGAGTGCCCCAGCGGGACAAATATGGTCGGTAGTAATATCATCTTCCAATTTCAGAATAACCTCTCCTACTGTTTGATCCTCCATACTGGAGAATTCAGGAATAGGTTTAATATTAGGGCCCTTTCGTACAGGTTTGTCAGGATTGTTTTCAGGCATAATAAAAATATTTTTATCAAAGATAAACTTCTCAGGGATTTCAAAGTGGATAGGTTGCTTTCCTAAATCTCTGGGGTCAGTGATGACTCCTGTTATTGCTGAAGCTGCTGCTGTTTCAGGAGCAACAAGGTATACTTGATCAGATTTGGTACCCGATCTACCCTTGAAGTTTCTGGGAGTAGTTCTTAGAGAAACCCCATTGGTTGCAGGAGCAAATCCACAGCCGTTACAACCACCACATACCGGTTCAAATATTCTAGCACCAGAGGCCACAATGTTTTCATAGGAACCCCTAGCAATACTTTCCATGATCACTGTCCTAGTGGAGGGATATACCCCTAATTCTACATTTCTATCTATGGTTTCGCCCTCAAGAATATTTCCCACATTCAGTAGATCCTGTACCGAAGTATTTGTACAACTTCCAATCATCACCTGATCTATTTTTGTACCTGCAACTTCCCTAACCTTAACCACACGATCAGGCTGAGAGGGAAGGGCAATGAGGGGTTCTAGTTCACTTAGGTTGATTTCTATGACATCATCATAGAGGGCATCCTCATCGGCAGATAGGGGAATATAGTCCTTTTCTCGATTAAAGGCTTTAAGCCATTTCCTTGTATTTTCATCACTAGGGAATAGGGAAGTAGTCGCTCCTGTTTCTGTTCCCATATTGGTGATGGTAGAACGTTCAGATACATTTAGGGTTGTTACCCCTTCACCAGTGAATTCAAAAACCTTACCAACGCCACCCTTCACAGACACCCTTCTTAACAGCTCTAGGATAATATTTTTTGCCGAAACCATAGGCTGTAGACGACCAGTTAAATTGACTTTAACCACTTGGGGCATTGTCATATGGAAAGTCTCTCCTGCTATAGACATGGCATTATCAAATCCTCCTACCCCTACAGCAAAGGAGCCTATGCCACCAGCGGCAGTAGTGTGAGAGTCTCCTCCTATAAGCACCTTTCCTGGTGCAGCAAAGTGTTCAAGATGAAGATGATGGCAAATTCCATTACCGGTTCTAGCTGTGATAATGCCTAATCTTGAGGTCATGTCTAAAGTAAAATTATGGTCATCGGCATTTTTGAAATCTGCCTGAATAATATTATGATCCAAATATTGAACAGCTAAATCTACTTTTTTCTGTTTTAAGCCAATGGATTCCAAAACTAAATGGGACATAATTCCATTTAAATCATGGGTCAATGTCTGATCAGCTTTAAGGCCAATTCTACTTCCTCTTTTTAATTGGCCTTCTACTAAGGCTTTAGATAATACTTTTTCGGTCAAAGTTAATCCCATATTGTTATCCTCCTGTATATCAAATCTGTATGAAAGAGGAAGATCATAGTCTTTCTCTTTCATACAGATTTGTCCATTTTCTACAAGGTGGGGTAGAGCCCCCATCTGAAGTCTCGTTATTCAGCTTTATCTAGACGAGTTCATCTTCTTATTATAATTAATCAATGAGCCAGAGATTAAAATCTCCCTTTCTTCATGGGTTAAGTGCCCAAGGGAGAAGGTGATTTCCTTGAGAGACTCTCCCAATACATAGGCCTTTATCCTATCGCTTTCTTGTGAAATCGCTTCTTTAATATGAGGAATGAAGATAAAGTCATCCTTATTTATTAGATTTCCATCTTCAATCAAGAAGGGGATAATTCCCCAGTTAAGCAAGTTGGAACGATATCTCTTTGTAGCATATTCCGTTGCAATATTGGCCCAGGCACCCAAGACTCTTTGACAGGAAGCCGCTTGTTCCCTTGCAGAGCCATCTCCAGGCTTATTGGCATATAGGGTACTTCCTATACCCATTTCTTCCGGAGAGAGAGCTTCAAAACCTTTGATCTTTCTAATGGCTTCATAAGCTGACCTGAGTTCATCAAATTTCTCTTCAGGATTTTTCCCCTCTTCTCGATATATCTCATATTCATGAACTTCCTTTGCGTTGGGAACATAATTTGGATCCTTTCGGCTTAAGGTAAATTCAGAAAGTCTGATGGGATTGGATCTATAGGATGAAGTTTCACCCGAAGGAATCAATTCATCTGTTGTGGTCACAGGGTCGGTAATATGGGTCACCACTTTGATCATCATATGGTCGGTTAGAGCAGGCATCTTTGGCCAATCCTTAATATTGGGTCCAAAAACTAAATCTACAGAATCATCTGCGTGACCCTTACTATCATAAACCTTTTTCTCATAGATAGATTGATCAAAATAATATTTTTTAGGGGAATATTCCACAGCTACTTCATCGGCGCCGGTTAAAACTCCACCATTGGCTGCTGTAGCGGCAATGGAGCGAGCATCCATGAGGGCTACCATGGAGGTTTGGCCTTCGTTAGGCTTGGAACCATCCCTATTGGGGAAGTTTCTTGTTGCATGTCTAATGGATAACTCATTGTTGGCAGGGGTATCTCCTGCTCCAAAGCATGGACCACAGAAGGCTGGCTTCATCACAGCACCCGCTGCCATTAAATCGGCTACAGTTCCATTTTTTACTAATTCCATGTAAGTTGGCTGACTTCCAGCATAAACACTCATGGAGAAGGTACCGTTTCCGGTGGATTTTCCTCGAAGAATATCGGCAGCAGCAACAATATTGTCAAAGGTACCTCCAGAACATCCTACAATGACTCCTTGATCTACATGAATATTCCCATTTACAATTTTACTCATTAAATCAATAGCTACATCATTGGATTCAAAAACTTTTTTGCTTTCCTTTTCCACTAGGGCAAAGATATCCTTAGGATTGTTTTTTAATTCCTCTATGGTATATACATTGCTTGGATGGAAGGGGAGGGCAATAGAAGGCTTGATCTTAGAGAGATCAACCTCCACAAGGCCATCGTACAGAGCGAGTTCTTCGGGTTTTAGAGTCTTATAGTCTGCTGCTCTTCCATGGATTTCATAGTACTCTTTCACTTTGTCATCGGTTTCCCAGATGGAGCTCCAGCAGGCAGCCTCTGTGGTCATTACATCTATTCCATTCCTGTATTCTACGGGTAAGGAGCTAACGCCTTCTCCAATGAATTCCATAACTTTATTTTTTACAAAATTATTGTTGTATACTGCTTTAATAATGGATAGAGCTACGTCTTGAGGACCCACCCCTGGATTGGGCTTGCCCTTTAGATAGATGGCGATTATCTCTGGAGATTCTACATCATAGGTTTGCTCAAGGAGTTGCTTGGCTAATTCTCCGCCCCCCTCGCCCACAGCCATAGTGCCTAGGGCTCCGTATCTTGTATGGCTGTCTGAACCTAAAATCATATTTCCACATTTGGTCATCATTTCGCGGTTATAGGAATGAATGACAGCTAAATTAGGAGGCACATAAATTCCACCATATTTTTGAGCCGCCGATAGGGCAAATTTATGATCATCTTCGTTGATGGTTCCTCCTACAGCACAAAGACTATTGTGGCAGTTGGTAAGAACATAGGGGAGAGGAAACTTTTTCATACCACTAGCCCTTGCAGTTTGAATAATACCCACATAGGTAATATCATGGGAGGTGATGGAATCAAATTTTAATCGTAAAAGTTCATCTTGATCAGAATGCTGATGAGCCTTTAAAATATTATAGGAAATGGTTCCCTTTCTTGCCTCATTTGCTTGAAAGCTTTTTCCTAGATTGTTCTTCACCCAAGTAGAATAATCTGCGTCCTGGGGAACTATTTCTCGACCATTTCGTATCAAGACATTTTCTCTGGTTATCTTAATCAAATGCTTTCCCTCCATATCTAAAAGTTAATATTGTAACAATTGTATATTCAGTTTATAATGAAGGTAGAATATAGTCTAATATTTATTTTATTATATTCCCTATAGGTATTTCCTATATCAAGGAGGGAAGTATGGTGAATGAACGAGAGTTATTGTATATAAAGGCCATAGCTGAAACAAAGAGTATTTCCAAAGCAGCAAAGAAACTTTTTATTGCCCAGCCTTCCCTAAGCCAAGCTTTACAAAAAATTGAGGAAAACATAGGGACTAAGCTGTTTGTTCGAAATCATGATGGCATGAAATTAACTTTAGCTGGGGAAAAGTACTATCTAACAGCCATAGAAATATTAAATATCTACAATGATTTTAAAAATGAAGTTACCTATATAAATGATTTAAAAAGAGGAAGAATTACCATAGGCATAACAAATTTTTTAGGGACTTATTTACTTCCCAAATTACTCCCCCAATTTACCCAAAGATATCCTGGAATTGAAGTCTATATTCGAGAAGAAAGTTCTACTGTGCTGGAGAATTCTTTGGCAGAGGCCACCATCGACTTTGCCATTATGCATTATCATCCCTTTAGTGAGAAAAAGTTTATTGATTATGATTTACTTTATAGGGACCCGATTTTATTGGCTACCCAAAGGGATCACCTCTTATCTAAACATGCATCCCTAAAGGGGAACAAAGATGCCTATCCCACCATCAATATTCAATGGTTTAGGGATGAAAAATTTATCCTCATGGATAAGGGGAAGCGTATTAGGCAGATTAGTGACAATATCTTTCATGAGGCAGGTATCAAGCCTAACATCTGTCTATCCTTAAAGAACTTTGAAACTGCTCGAAGACTGGCAAGTACGGGATATGGCATTGCCTTTGTGCCAATGGAATACACCAAGGTATTTAAAGGCCAATACGAGACCGATTACTATTTTATTGAGGGCATAGAAAATGCCTATTGGGATACTTGTATAGCCACCAGAAAGGATATGTATTTATCTAAGATTGCTCAAGTGTTTATTCAAACAATTCATGAGTTTAACAAAAAGGATCATCTCCTATAAATAAGAGAAAGGAGGGGACGCAGAAATCATTCTGCGTCCCCTCCTTTCTCTTTACTTTTTCAATAGAATTCCCCTAAAATAAGATATTTACCTTATCATGGAGAAGCAATAAGATTATTGGACAGATTATAGGCAGAAAAAAGATGATAAAATAAGTTACATTAAGACTATCAAAGGGTATTATACTGTAAGCATGATAGCTACCTAAGAAAATGTGGGAAAGCTATACAGTATGATGACTAGGAGTTGGAATTTTGAAACTGTCACCACGCATTCTCGTGACTTCAGTCGTGAGTTAGTGGGGACATATGTTGATAAAAATTGAGCTAAAAAAGCATATGCAGTATAGAATGGTATAAATCCATATGTTATGATGTTTCTAAGGGTTGGTGACATATGGGAAAGGTTACTTATGGAAGAGGATATATTTATACTATCCAGTATCATATCGTCTGGTATACGAAGTATAGGCATGAGATATTGCAATAAAATCCTAGCTATTTTGTAGCTACTGTATCAGAGAACACAGAAAAATAAATAAGAGAGTATATAAGAGATCAAAAAACTAAATAGGAAAGGTGGGGCGAACCTTGGTGCTAAAGAGCTATAAATATAGAATATATCTAAAGGACGAGCAAAAAAAGCAATTAGCAAAAACCTTTGGATGTACTAGGTTTGTGTATAACTACTATTTAGATAAAAAGATAAAATTGTACGAAGAGAAGAAAGAAACTCTGTCGAAAATAGATTGTAATAACCATTTAAATAGAGAGCTAAAGAAAGAATTTATCTGGCTCAAGGAAGTAGATAAGTTCGCCTTAACCAATGCTGTTTATCATTTAAATACTGCTTATCAAAATTTCTTTAGAAGAATTAAACAGGGAAGAGATAAAACAGGATTTCCTAAATTCAAGAGTAAGCATAGCAATCAATTTAGCTATACAACCAACTTTACAAACAAGAATATAGAAGTAAACTTTGCAGAAAACAAAATTAAACTACCAAAGCTAAAATGGGTAGAAGCTAAAGTCCACAGGGAATTTGATGGAAAAATCAAGTCTGTAACAGTATCTCAAAGTCCAAGTGGGAGACATTTTGTGAGTATTCTTGTGGATACCCGGATAAAAGAATTGCCTAAGACCCATAAGAACATAGGAGTTGATTTAGGTATTAGAGATTTTCTAATAGATAGCAATGGAAACAAGATTTCTAATCCTAGAAACCTATATAAATATGAAAGGAAACTAACTAAACTACAAAGGCAATTATCCAAGAAGCAAAAAGGAAGTAAGAATAGAAGCAAGATGGGAGTCAAGGTAGCAAGGCTTCACGAAAAGATATCAGACACCCGAAAAGATTTTTTACATAAACTATCTTCACAGATTATTAATGAAAACCAAATTGTAGTTAGTGAAGATTTAAATGTGAGTGGAATGATTAAGAATTGCAAATTAGCAAAGGCAATATCCGATGTATCTTGGTCTGAATTTACTAGACAGCTAGAATATAAAGCAAACTGGTATGGTAGAGATTATATCAAAATTGATAAATTCTTTCCATCAAGTCAATTATGTTCAGATTGTGGATGTAAGAACATAGAAACCAAGGATCTTTTGGTTAGAGAATGGGTTTGCAAGAATTGCGGGAGTCATCACGATAGAGATATAAATGCTAGCAGGAATATACTACAAGAAGGACTTAGAATATTAGCATCAGCATAACAAATGATAAATCTAGGGTAGGAACTATCCGAATTAACGCCTGTGGAGAATGCGATGTAGTAAGGTCGGTCCAAGAAGCAGGAAACTCTAGTAGTGATGCTAGAAGCTTGCGACTTTAGTCGTGAGAGGTTCACGTGGATATAAAAGGCATAAAGAACAAGGTACCTTCCCTAGTAACGCCAGTGATTATCACCAATTTGGAGGGGAAGTCTCTCAGGGTATCAGATTATGGTCCAGTTAAGCAGGGGGACAAGATTACTTTAGAAATTAAATAATCCAAAAAGAGTAAGATTAAAATTTTAATCTTACTCTTTTTTTAATGGGCAGTATTTAGATAATTCCTGATGGAAGTCACCACAAGACCATGATCTTCTTCAGGCTTTAAACCAGAAACTGTAATAGAACCGATTACCCCTATATTCTTCACGATGATGGGAAAGGAGCCTCCTACAGCGGCGTATTGAGCAGGGGATAGACCGTATTTATCCCAAAGGTTTGTATTATCCTTTTTTAATTTGGTAGCCATATAAATGGAGCTGACAAAGAAATGCTCTACAACATTTCTTTTGCGGGAAACCCACAAATCCTTATCAGGAGTTGTGTTCTCAAAGGAATAATGAAAGATCTGATGATTAAATCGGTTAATATCTATAGTGATTTTATTGTTATTTTTCTTGGCCACTTCTATGATATGCAAACCAATTTTTAGAGCTGTTTCATTGGTGAAGTCATCAAATACAAGTGTATCCAATTCTACTTGATATTTTTCTAAAAGCTTATCTAAGTCCACTTTGTCACCACCTTTACTTTTCTAAATTATAGCATAGTTGGAAAATATTTTAACCGTCTAATGAAATAAATAAGGGAGACGAAATTATCATAAGGACCAAGGAAGAGGACTATAAATATAAGGTATATGAAAAAAAGATAGTGGATCCCTATGACTTTTCTGTTCTGGCATCTCAGGGAGAGGAAAAATCCTTACCTTGATTACTTGCAAGCTCATATACATTGCTACCCATCATTTGATGATTCATGCTAAATGAGTGGAGGAGGGAAAAAGCTATAAGCTATTTTACAGCTTTTTTCTATTGATTTTTCTCTTTGAATAGGAATAGAATACCTCTTTACATAGAAACGTATGTTCGGTATAATAAAAATATAGGTGGTGAAAGTATGTTAAATAAAACATTATTCTATTCCCTCGATCATCACAAGGTAATATCGATTATTTATATAAAAGATCAAGAAATTACCCAAAGAAAAATTCAAGTATTAAAGATTCAAGGCGATAAAATAATGGCTCTAGATTTAGATAAGCATTCCATCAGAACATTCAAGAGAGATAGAATATTATCGGCTATAGATAATAAAATGCTTCCAAAACAGCCAAATTTTCATAATGAAATCAAAGTCAAAAGAGTAAATTTATAGGATGGGACAGGGCGTGTTTAGATAGAACCTGTCCTAATGATTTTTCTGACCGCTAAATGTGGTATAATCAATATCGGGGTAAGGGAACAAATTCTTATCTGAGTCATTATGGGGATAATTGACATGCTTTAGAAATAAAGGAGAAGAAAATATGGGTGTAGTGGAGTTATTTA
The DNA here is from genome assembly GCF_024622505.1 of Irregularibacter muris. Lineage (NCBI taxonomy): Bacteria > Bacillati > Bacillota > Clostridia > Eubacteriales > Eubacteriaceae > Irregularibacter > Irregularibacter muris. Next base: position 98,888 of record NZ_JANKAS010000005.1, on the reverse strand, counting down.
TCATTTCAGTTGGTTTGGCAATGGATGCCTTTGCGGCGGCAATTTGTAAGGGCTTTTCAATGAAAAGAATGACGATGAAAAAAGCAAGAACGGTAGGAGCCTATTTCGGTATTTTCCAAGGAGGAATGCCTCTAATCGGTTATTTTTTAGGAATGCAATTTCATGAAAAAATTACATCGATTGATCATTGGATAGCTTTCTTTTTACTGGGAGTTATAGGAATAAATATGATTAAAGAGTCAAGGAATAATTCATGTGAACCAACAGCAGAATTAGAAGGTAGTGCCACTAGAGAAAATGGTCTACACTTTAAAAATATGCTACCCTTAGCTATTGCCACAAGCATTGACGCCCTAGCAGTAGGGATAACTCTAGCTTTTTTGAGAGTCAATATTATTAGGGCAGTTCTTATTATAGGAATTGTTACCTATATATTATGTACCTTAGGAGTAAAAATAGGGAATACCTTTGGGATAAAATATAAGTCTAAAACTGAGCTGGCAGGAGGATTTACTTTAATTCTTATGGGCATTAAAATATTACTTGAGCATACTGGAATAATTCATTTTTAGGAAAAAATTTATAAATTTTACTTTGTACATAAAAGTTTAAAAAAATTTATCAAGGAAGCAAAATAAGGGGCAATGAATCATTGATTCATTGCCCCTTATTTTCTTAGAGCAATTGTAAAATTGCAGCAAGACTACCGGTATTGCCCTTATCTCCTCTATGGGAGAAGAAGATGTCTTTATTACACTTGGTACAAAGACCACTATCGGTAATATTTCCTTCAGGGACTCCACTGTGAAGAAATTGATCACGGTTTAGCTTCCAGAGGTCAGCTATGTACTTACCATTGGATTGAGCTGTATAATATCGATCAGGATGATCAAAATTCCCTTTAATATGCTCAATTACTTCATCACCTACTTCGAAACAACACAGTCCGATGGAGGGGCCAATGCCGATGAAACAATCTTGAGGATTTGTACCATAGAGATCTATCATTTTTTGTAAAGTCTTTTGTCCGATTTTCATCATGGTTCCCTTCCAACCGGCATGGGCCAACCCTATGGCCTTATTTACTGGATCCAATAAAAACAGGGGGACACAGTCAGCATAAAAAGTAACCAAGGCTACGTCTTTTTCCTGAGTCACCAGAGCGTCCACGTTGGATAGGTCACTTTCCCTCAATAAACCCTTTCCTCTATCCTTCTTGCTTACTTCTAAAATAACATCATCATGAACTTGATCGGACAAGACCATATTTTCTACAGAAATATCTAAAGCTTCTCCAAAAATCTCAAAATTTTTCAATATATTTTCCTTAGTATCCTTCTTTTTAATACCTAAGTTTAAACTATTTAAAGGTCCTGTGCTTACCCCACCTAACCTGCTGGAAAAGCCATGTGTTACAAGACCCGCATCTTCAAAGGCAGGGATGGTATAATAAACTAAATTTCCCTTCATATTTTTTCTAAAAGTCAAAACATTACCTCCTATTGTGGGACTATTTACTATAGTATACTATACAGTGGCGTTGTATAAAAATCTTTAACAAAAATCAACTAGAATGATATTCCAAAGTTTCAGATAATTACTTGTGAATATAGAATAAAACCCATGATGCATTTTTCTATTATGAAATAGCACGATGATATATAAACTATTTATCTTCCAGTTGAAAAATTTCTTCCACTGGTGTGCGAAATAATTTCCCAAGTTTTATAGCTAATTCTAAAGTAGGATTGTATTTGTTATTCTCTATGGCATTGATTGTTTGGCGAGTAACGCCTAATTGGTTTGCGAGATCTTCTTGCCTGAGACCTTTTTGTTTGCGAAGAGCTTTAATATTATTCTTCATCTTTGTCCATCTTACCTTTTAAATAAAGATCCATACCCAGTTTAATTATGTTTTGTGAAATTAACAAAATAAATGCAAGAGAATTGAACTTTCCTACTCTTACATAATCAATTACAGTCCAGATAAATAAAAATAGTACGGTATAAAGCCATGCCCATTTAATAGATTGTAAGGATATAGCCATTTCCATTTCATCCATTTTTCTCATTCTTAGCACCTCCTATAAATGTATAACTCTCTTTACATTTATAGACTATCAAAACAATATATAAATGTCAAATAGATTTTACATTTTATTGTTTCCTATTAAGGATATTTGGAATGAAGAAGGGGAAATATTAGAATTTCAGATAGAAGATAGGTAGAAAGATAGCCTTCTTAATAATGAGGGCTATTTTTATGAAACAGAAAAGTTTCTCTTGTTCTCAAGGGACTAAACTTTCTTATTCTATAATTGCGTGTAGGTCATGGATAAGGCTAATCATAGAGTTAAAAATTGAATATATTTTCGAGAGCCTTTATAGAAACCTCAATTTGTGCCATAATAATTTCATGAAGGAGGGTGTAATATGCAAAAAATTATGATTGTAGAAGATGATCCTAAGATTGCTAAACATTTAGAGTCTTATATTCATAAATATGGTTACCATGTAATTAGAGTTGCTGATTTTGATGATGTGCTGAATACTTTTCATAACAATAAGCCTGATCTTGTTTTGTTGGATATTAATTTGCCCAGTTATGATGGCTTTTATTGGTGCAGACAAATTCGCATGGAATCTACTTGTCCAGTGATCTTTATATCTGCTCGAGTGGGGGAAATGGATCAGGTAAGGGCTTTGGAAAATGGGGGAGATGATTTTATCACAAAGCCCTTTCATTCAGAGATTGTCATGGCCAAAATACGGAGTCAGCTTCGTCGTGCCTATGGGGAATATGCTCGAGGGATGAAGGAGAGAGTCTTAGATATAGAGGGACTGAAGCTTTTTCCAGAAAGATTGGAATTATCCTTTAATAGTAAAGTCACCCCTCTATCTAAAAAAGAAGCAGATATTATTGAAAGCCTAATGGATCGTTATCCTCGAGTTGCAGGTCGGGAAGACTTACTGGAAAAACTATGGGATGATCAGGTCTACGTAGACGAAAATACACTCAATGTGAATATAACACGGGTGAGGAAAAAATTCCAGGCAGTAGGGATTAAAGATGGGGTAGAAACCGTAAGGGGTGCTGGCTATCGTTTGAACATTTCATGGTTGGGAATAGAAGAAAAATGAAATTATTTATTAAAGAACATGCTTCCCTAATTGTGGTTCAAGCACTCCAATTTTTAGTGATTCTTTCTATTTATTGGTTGGATGGGTATCGCCATATTAGACCGGCACTCTATGGCGTTTTTCTCGGTCTCTTTTTTCTTGGCTGTTATCTTTTGTATCAGTATTATAGCCATCGTAAGTTTTATGAACGACTTAGTAAACCCCTGGTATCCTTTGATGATTCTTTTATTAAGACCGAACAAACCCCTATATCAGCGGCTCTTGATCAGCTCTTGAGAAATCAGTACAAATATTATCAGGAGCAAATCCAAACATTAGAGTATAGACAAGAGAAACATTTAAAATTTATGAATCAATGGGTGCATCAGATGAAAACACCCCTTTCGGTTATTGAACTCATCGCACAAAACCTAGATGAACCAGATTCTTCTGATATACGAGAAGAGACAGAACAAATGAAAGTGGGATTAAATACCGTTCTTTATATGGCACGTCTTCAAACCATTGAACAAGATTTTACCATTCAACCGGTGGTGCTATCAAAAATAGTACATGAAGTAAACCGAGAAAATAAACGTTTTTATATTCGCAACAAAATATATCCAAAGTTGCAGGAAGAAAAAAAGGGAATCATCGTTGAGACAGATGAAAAATGGTTGTTTTTTATTCTTTCCCAACTAATCAATAATGCAGTGAAATATTCTATTGGAAAGAGCAATCATATACTGATTTCCATCTATGAAAAAGATAAAGAAGCGATTTTAGAAGTGACTGACTTTGGGGTAGGTATTCCAGATTCTGATAAAAAACGTGTATTCAATGCCTTCTATACTGGAGAAAATGGACGAAAGTTTAGAGAATCAACAGGAATGGGCCTTTATCTAATTAAGGAGGTAGCAGAATATCTTGGACATGGAATAGCACTGGATTCCCAAGTGGGAGAAGGAACCACCTTTCGCATAATTTTCTCCACCACTCAAAACCTTACAGGGCAATAATTGTCAAGTTTTTTCCAGAAAATCCAAGAGGGTAAGGCTAAAACAATAGTCTTATCCTCTTATTAGATCATAGGATATACAGGTGAGTTTTCCTGTTCTTATATCACGACCAATTTCTGCATCAATATTAAAAACCTCTTGAAGGATATCTTTTTTCATGACATCTTCACTTGTCCCTGCTTTAATCAACTTACCATCTTTTAAGGCAATCATATTATGGGAAAAGCGGGCAGCATGGTTTAAGTCGTGTAGAACCATGATAATGGTCCGTTGCTGTCGTTGGTTTAAGTTTTTCAATAGCTCAAGAACTTCCAATTGATGTGCCATATCAAGATAGGTTGTGGGCTCATCTAAAAAGATAGTCTCGGTTTCTTGGGCAAGGGCCATGGCTATCCATACCCGCTGTCGTTGCCCCCCTGAAAGAGAGTCTACTGTACGAAATTTGTAGTCAAAAGTATTTGTTACTTTCAAGGCCCAATCAATGACTTCATAATCTGAAGAAGTTAACTTTCCAAAGCCCCGTTGATAAGGAAATCGTCCATAGGAAACCAGTTCACCAACAGTTAATCCAGAAGCACTATCCTGGGTTTGAGGCAATATAGCCATTTTTTGAGCAAGTTTTTTTGTGTTTTCTTTAGCAATGGATTGACCATCTAATAAGATACTTCCCTTAGAGTGAGGAATAAGTCGCGTAAGTGCCTTTAATAAAGTGGATTTACCACAACCATTGGGACCAATAATTGTTGTAATCTCATTGCTTTTAAACTGTATATTCATTTGCGTAATAATATTTTTTTCATAATATCCTACATATAAATCTTTTGTCGATAAACTATTCATGTCTAAACCCTCTCTCTCAAATTCTTCTCTTGTAACATCCAAGGATATCAAAGGGAGGCTACCTCAATATTGTGAGACAGCCTCTTTAAAATTATTCTACTAAGCTTTCTAAAACATTATCTATAATTTGTTCATTAGCAATTGCTCCTGTATATAACCAGCTTTCGTCAGGGGAGAACTCATAAACATTTCCAGCCTTGACAGCAGGGATACTCTTCCATAATGTATCACTTAAAGCTGTTGAACCACTGGCTGTATCGCTATTGATCAGAAATATATGCTCTGCATCTAGTTCAACTAATTTTTCTAAAGAAATAGCATTCCAATTGCTTTCTCCACTAGAAGAAATTTCTTTTACTACTTCAGGAACTTTCAATCCTAAATCCTCATACATTACTGTTCCACTGGATAGGGATTCATTAACCACGAAAAAGTTTCCACCTACCAACCAAATGGCAGCTACAGAAGGATTTCCTACCGCACTTTCTATTTTGGCTTTGGATTCTTCAGCTTTTTGGTCGTATTCTTCTAATACCTTTTCTGCTTCTTCTGTTTTGTTAAATACTTTCCCTACACGAAGCAATTGATCTCGCCAGTTATTACTTTCTTCAGTACCAATGACATAAGTGGGAGCTATTTTATTATACTGATCATATTTTCCACCTTCAACCATGCTTGCAGAGTTCATAATAATTAAATCAGGTGAAAATTGTTGTACTGCTTCAAAGGGTAAATCATGAGGAATTGTGGGAATTCCTTCTAAAGCATCTTGCAAATAACCCTGTATACTTGCCCCATCATTTACACTCCATTGTGCAACGGGTTTAATTCCTAGAGCAACGAGATGGTCTTCAAGGTATGAAGCAATGACTCGTTCAGGATTAGAAGGAACAGTAACTTCATTTCCCATAGCATCTGTAATTTTTTCTTCTGCGGAAATTTCTTCTTTATCTGAGGAATTATCTGGATTATCTTTGGTTCCTCCACAAGCTGTCAGTGACAAGACCATAGATGTTACCAGTAAACAAATTCCGATTAAGTACATTAATTTCTTCTTACGTGATATATTTCCCATTGAAATCCTCCTTATAGTTTGTTAATATATAACTAATAATAGTTATCATTATCAATTAACATATTAATTCAACGACAAAACATTGTCAATAACAAATTGAAAAAAGGGACGTGTACATTTTGAAGAAAGTAGTCGTATTATTATGAGCACTAGGGATAGTAGGAACATTAAATCAACAAAAAATAGTTTATATAGTAATCATTTTATAGGGACAATTATCTTAATCGGTGGTTTATTCCTATTGATATTTGCAGTGGTCTCTTCCATTCATTTTGGAGCTGCAGATCTTAGTTATAAGGAGGTTTGGAAAGCATTATTTGCTTTTGATGGGGACAATTCTTTACACGTGATTGTACGAGAATTAAGACTTCCAAGGGCTATTGCAGCAGTTATTGTGGGAGCTGCTCTTGCGGTATCTGGTGCGATTATGCAAGGGATGACAAGAAACCCGCTTGCATCGCCTTCTATCATGGGAGTGACATCAGGATCATCTTTTTTTATTGCTATTGGATACGCTTTTTTACCAGGGATTTCACAGACAGGCCTAATTTCATTTTCTTTTATAGGAGCAGGATTGGGAACGGCATTGGTATTTGGAATTACTTCTTTATCTAGGGGAGGTGTAACACCTGTTAAGTTGGCACTGGCTGGATCAGCCATCACCTCTTTGATGAGTTCTTTATCAACCGCAATCGGAATTCGCTTTGATGTTTCCAAGGACATAAGTTATTGGTATGCCGGTGGAGTTTCCGGTGTTCAAATGTTGCAGCTTAAGTATGTGCTTCCTTTTGTGATTATTGGATTAATTTTAGCCCTATTCTTATCGCGTTCTATATCCATTCTTAGTTTAGGGGAAGAGGTTGCAAAGGGATTAGGACAAAACACCACCTTTGTCAAACTTTTAGGCGGGATTACTGTTTTGCTTCTGACCGGGACGGCAGTTTCCATTGCTGGAATGGTAGGATTTGTGGGAATTGTTATCCCCCACATTACTCGTTTTTTAGTGGGTGTAGACTATCGCTGGATTATTCCTTGCTCTGCTGTACTAGGAGGAGCCTTGTTAATTTTAGCAGATATTGTTGGACGAATGATAAATAGCCCCTTTGAGACACCTGTAGGAGCCATAACAGCCATTATCGGTGTTCCATTCTTCCTCTACCTTGCACGTAAAGAAGGGAGGCAAGCTTAATGCAAAACTCTCTATCAAAAGATCAAAAGAAATTCAAAGTCTTAATGATTACAGTTAGTCTATTCACCCTTGGGGTGTTTTTCTTAAGCATTAATGCAGGGTTTATCTCTATTCCTTTTAGGGAAGTAATAGAAACCCTGATAGGGCAAGGCACACCACAAAATGAACTAACCATTTTTGATTTTCGGTTGCCAAGGATTACCCTAGCATTATTAGTAGGAATAGGAATCTCTGTTTCAGGAGCAATACTCCAAGGAATTTCCCAGAATCCTCTAGCTGATCCAGGTATTCTCGGTATTAATTCTGGAGCTGGATTTGCTGTTGTTGTATATATGTTTTTCTTTCAGGGAACAACTTTTATAACCGGAATGCTATCTATCTTTATGATGCCCTTTGTTGCCTTAGTTGGTGCCTTTGTCGCTGCACTATTTATTTATATGCTTTCTTGGAAAAATGGGACAGTGACTCCTATACGATTGTTATTAGTTGGGATTGGAATAAACGCAGCCTTTAATGCAGGACTTATTATTTTTCAAATGAAAATGGAACCCATTAATTTTATGAAGGCAATCACTTGGTTATCAGGCAGCATTTGGGGAACAAATTGGACCTTTGTACTGGCATTTCTGCCCTGGATTTTAGTACTCATACCCTATGCCCTATACAAGTCGAGATATTTAGATGTTTTACGCCTTGGGGACAGTATTGCCATTGGGGTGGGGGTGCAGATTGAAAAAGAAAGAAGGATATTACTTTTTACGGCAGTAGCTTTAGCAGGTGCATCTGTATCTGTAGGTGGTGGTATTACTTTTTTAGGATTAATCGCTCCCCATATTGCAAGACGACTCATTGGAGCAAAGCATGAGAAAATTCTTCCACTCACTGCATTAATTGGTGCATTATTGCTGATATCTGCTGATGCTCTAGGAAGAATCATTATGGCGCCAATGGAATTACCCGTGGGATTAGTTGTTTCTATATTAGGGGCCCCATATTTTATTTATTTATTAATCAAAACAGTTTAATAAGGATAGGAAGGGACAAAAGGTTTCAAGGAAGTCTGTATTCTGTCCTTCATACAGGAGTAGATAAGAGGAAATGTTAAGAGAAATGGGAGGATTATATGAAGAAAGTTAACTTTATTGAAGAAGCCATTACTTCGGAGAAAGAAATTAGAGAAATCGTTGGAGCTCCCCATGAGTTCATCATCAAAAAAGCCATATCCATTATGGACGAACACTGTAGACAATTCATTTCAAAGTCACCCCTTTGTTTTCTTTCAACATCTGATGCTGAAGGAAATTGCGATGTATCTCCCCGAGGGGATGGACCAGGGGCCATTAAAGTTTTAAATCCCCATCAATTGGTTATTCCTGATCGTTTGGGGAATAGACGGGTAGATTCTATGTTGAATATTGTATCCAATCCTCATATTGGACTAATTTTTTTAATTCCTGGCATAGAAGAAGTATTACGTATTAATGGACGGGCTTATATCACTCAAAATAAAGAAATTTTAAACGAAATGATTTGGGAAAATCAAGTACCTTCACTGGGTATAGGGGTAGATATTGAAGAGTGTTTTTTCCATTGTCCTAGAGCATTAAAAACTTCAAATATTTGGCACCCTGAAAAGTGGGATAAAAACGTAGACATCCCTTCTATGAAGGAAATATTCTATGATCATCTTAAGATAAATGGAGTAGAAATAAAGGAATAATGGAGATAGAAGAATAAAAAAGAGAAAATATAAATGAATATAGGATACTGAATAAAAATAGTGGTTTACTATCGTTCCATATGGAACGATAGTAAACCACTATTTTTATTGGAAACCGAATGAATTGGATAATGTGGAATGAAAATGTTCCATTATCGTGTATAAGGTTTAAAATCATTACGCTCAAAACCTGCAAATAGGTTAAACTAAATATGGCATGCAAATTGCAATAATATCTTTTAGCAGAAAGGAATGTTGATTAAGCATGAAAACGCCTGAAAAAATTACTGAATCATTATATCACAAAAGTCTTTATTTCTTAGAGAGACCCATAAGAGCACTAATGCTTGGAGGAATTCTAGCAGGGTTATTTGTTGGGATTGCAGCTATTACTACGATCACGGCCACTTGTGATATGAAAGACTATTTTGGATTAGGATTTACAAGGATAGTTTCTGGGATTGTTTTTAGTTTTGGATTGATCACCATTGTTTTATCTGGCAGTGAGCTGTTTACAGGAAGTAACCTTTATGTGGTTGCCCTATATAAAGATAGAAGGTATGTAGGCAGACTTCTTAGAAATTGGGTTATTCTATATGGAGCAAATTTTATTGGTTCTCTTTTATTGGTTTTTATAATCTGGGGAACAGGGATTTATGAACAAGAGGTTATTCGCAATGCACTCATAGAAACTGCTAAAGTCAAATTAGGATTGACATGGATGCAGGCCTTTATAAGAGGAATATTGTGTAACTTCCTTGTATGCTTGGCTATTAGGGTAGGAGAGGCTGCAGAACAAGTATCCGGCAAAATATTAGGGTATATTTTTGTGGTGGGGGCCTTTGTTATGAATTCCTTTGAACACAGTGTTGCCAATATGTTTTTCATCCCTACAGGTATATTCTTAGAAAAGTCTTTGGGAATTTATCTAAGTTGGCAGTCTTTTATCCTAAATAATCTCATTCCTGTTACCTTGGGCAATATCCTTGGGGGAAGCCTATTTATTGGAATAGCTTATCATTGGTTGCATAAAAAGAGGCATCCTAACGGAATAAAGGTTCAAAAGGTGGGTGCTTAGAAATGGAAATTAAAAGAATCAAAATTGTTACCACAATGGATCGTCCCCATATTACCCATGATATCTTAAAGGTATTTCGCAAATATGATATCAGTATGACATGGATGGAAGTCTATACCTATGTTATTTATATTAAGTTTCCAAAAATAGAAATAGAACTTTGGAAAAAAATGAAAAAAGAGCTTTTAGAAATTTATGCAGTAAAAGAGATTGATGAAATTGACTTAATCGCCGTTGAAGAACGGGAAGTAGAAATGAAAAGTGTACTGGATATCGTGTCCCAAGGGATTATTATGCTCAATAAAGAGGGGAAAATCAAATATGCCAATAAATATGCTGCTGAAAGTATATTTTCGGTGTCTGCCGAACAGGCGGTTAATCAAAAAATTACTAGATATCTTAGAAACAAAAAAATTGAAAGTTTCATCAATCTATCGGATAAAAACAAAAGCATTGAAAATATGGAGATCCAAATAAGTCATCATACTTATTTTTTAAACATTAATCCTGTACTAAGCCAGGAAAATATATTCTGTGGTTATATTATTACCCTACAAAATATGGAGGAAATAGGAGAAATTATTAATAGTAAGCGTTATGACAATCCCATTACCTTTGACGATATTGTAGGAAAGAGTACGAAATTACTTGAAGTGATTAATCATGCCAAACTCTTTTCACCCTCTGATTCTCCTGTACTTATTACCGGGGAAAGTGGAACAGGAAAGGAGTTGTTTGCCAGAGCTATTCATAACCACAGCAGAAGATGGTCAAAATTATTTGTGGCTATTAACTGTGCAGCTATTCCTGATCAGCTTTTAGAAAGTGAACTTTTCGGTTATGAAAGTGGAGCTTTCACAGGAGGAAAGAAAAATGGCAAGACAGGAATATTTGAAGTGGCTAATGGCGGGACAGTTTTTTTAGATGAAATAGGGGAAATGGCACCTCATTTACAAGTTAAATTATTACGGGTACTCCAGGAAGGGACCATTAGGAGAATTGGTGGTCATGAAGAAATCCCTATTGATGTAAGAGTTTTATCTGCAACCAATCAGGATATTGAAAAGATGGTTAAAGCCAATAAGTTTCGTTTAGACTTACTTTATCGTATTAATATTTTTAATCTAGATATTCCCCCTCTTAGAGAGCGAAAGGAGGATCTAGAGGTTTTGATTGATTATTTTAAAAAGATTTATGAACAAAATTATCATAAACAGATTGAAGGTATTACACGAAAGGCTTTAGAAAAATTATTGAGCTATAGCTGGCCTGGAAATATTAGAGAGTTACAAAATGTCATTGAAAGAGCAGTGGCCTTAACAAGGGGGAAGGATATTGAAGAAAAAGATATTCTCTTAAATTATAATTTAGAGGCTGTAGAGTCCATTGAGAGGACATCTCTAAAGGAAAGTGTTGAAAATTTTGAAAAGGATATGATTATAAAAGCTTTAAAAAACCATAGTAGCATTAGGGAAACAGCTAGGGCTTTAGGAGTAAGCCATACTCTACTGATTAATAGAATTAAAAAATATAATATTAATAGTTAGAATGGAGGATTTAATGATGAGAAAAGAATTTATGACAAAGCTTACCCACTTGGGGAATAAGATGCCCGACTCCGTATCTCCCCCTAAGGTATTACCCATCTATATGAGCTCTGTTTTTTCCTTTGATGATGTGGAAACCTTAGATGCTGTATATGCCAAAGAGGCAGAAGGATATGTTTATTCTAGAATGTCAAACCCTGTGCATGATTCCTTAGCAGAGATGATGGCGGCAATTGAAGAAGGGCAGGACGCTAGAGTTTATTCCTCAGGAATGGCGGCCATCACCATGTCCATCATGGCTCATGTAAAAGCAGGAGATCATATTATTGCTGATCGAGTTTTATACGGAGGAAGCTTTCAGTTTTTAAAAGACGAGTTGAAAAAACTAAATATTGAAGTCACTTTTCTGGACTTCCAGAAGGATGATATTGAGAAATATTTTCGATCAAACACTACATTAGTTTACATGGAAACTATATCTAACCCTTTGATGAATGTCTTGGATATTCAAAAATATGCCGATATGGCTCATAGCCATGGGACAAAATTAATTGTAGACAATACCTTTGCTACTCCTGTCATATGTCAGCCTTTAAAACTAGGGGCAGATATTGTGGTATATAGTGCCACGAAATATATTTGTGGACATAGTGATGTGATTGGAGGGGTTGTAGTTTCAGATAAAAACACTATGGAGAAAATTCATCAAACAGCTAGCATATATGGTCCCACCATGAGCCCCTTTGATGCCTGGATTCTCATTCGAAGCTTGCGAACCTTGGAGCTTAGGATGAAACAGCATTCAGAAAATGCTATGAAATTGGCAACCTTTTTAGAAAAACAGCCTCAAGTAAGAAAAGTATATTATCCAGGATTACAATCCTCCTCCACCCATGATATTGCAAAGGAAACCTTCTTTAATAATTTATATGGAGGGATGATGAGTATTGATTTAGCAGGAGGAGAAAAGGCAGCCTTTGATCTTATCCGTTCCTTGGAAAGCATCAAATTCCTTCCTAGCCTGGCCAGTTTCTCTACTTCTATGTCATACCCTGCTAAGACTTCCCATAGGGGGATGCCCGAGGAAGAAAGAGAAAAAGCAGGAATCACTATGGGCTTATTAAGGATTTCTGTAGGACTGGAAAGTACGCAGGATTTAATTGAAGAGTTTGAAAAGGCTTTGAAAACTATTTAATTTATATAGGAATCCAGCTTAGTAAGCTATCTTAACAATAAAGAAAGGGGCTATAAAATGAACCAAGAGTTTAGGGATTTAACTCAGCAATATAAAGATGAAATTACCAAAACAGCTTCAGAGATGATCCAGATTAATTCCCAATCTACCCAAGAGGGTGAGTTCGCTCAATATGTTGTAGACAAAATGAAAGTCTTGGGTTATGACGAAGTTGTAGTAGATAAATATGGAAGTGTATTTGGTACAATCAAAGGCACTGGTGGCGGTAGTTCTGTCACTTTAAATTGTCATTTAGATGTTGTAGATGCAGGGGATGCTACAAAATGGAAATACCCTCCCTATAGTGGGGCTATTGCAGAGGGAAAGATTTGGGGACGGGGTGCTTCTGATACCAAGGGGACTTTTGCCATACAACTCTATACACCTATTATGTTGAAAGAAGCAGGACTCTTGCCCAAAGGGGATATTGTGGTAGCTGGTGTGGTCAGTGAGGAAATCGCTGGGTTTGGTGCCATGATGCAAACCCGAGATCATTATAAGCTTACAGATTATGCCATCATTGGTGAAGCAACGGAAAATGATTTAGCTATCGGTTGTCGAGGTAGACTTTGTGCAGTTGTAACAATAACAGGAAAGTCCTGTCATGCTTCTATTCCTCATGTAGGGAAAAATCCCTTTGATTTCCTTGGGAAATTCTTAGTAGAGCTAGAAACCATGGAAATGGGTAAAGATGAATTGTTTGGCCCTTCTACTATGTCAGTAACCAATATCACTTCCTCGGAAAAAGGCACCAATATCATTCCCAATGAAGTGGTGGTGTACATAGACTATCGTCAATCTACTGTGGATACTGAAGAAGTGGTATTAGGAAAAATTCAGAAAGTCGTTGATGCATGTCATGTGGAGGGGATTCAAGTGGAACTAAAGTCCCTTTACTTTCCCTTAACGACATATACCGGATTTAAAGGAGAAGGTTTTCAGGGGGAACCTCCCTTTAGTGTTAGTGCTCATGAACCCTATGTGCAACAATGCAAAAAGGTTTTAGAGCAAACTGTAGGACGTTCTATTCAAACGAAACCTTGGGCCTTTGCTACAGACACTGGACACTATGCGAAAAAAGGTGTTAAATGTATTGGCTATTCACCGGCAGAAATTAAGCTTTGCCACACTACTGAGGATAATATTGATATATCCATGATGGAAGAAGGTATTTTGGGTTATTTAGCACTGACTACCCAACTTGCCAATCAAGAAAAATAAGAGTAAAAGGTAGGTATACATGAATAGCTTAGTAATTTTAGGGGATTCATGTATGCTGACCTATAATAAAGGAGGAGGGGGAAATCATATGAAAAAAGAAAGAAAGCCTATAGCTATTAATCCCTTTGTATTAATATTTTGTGTTGTTTTTATCTGTGGTCTCATTACTTTTATTATAACACCTGGTACCTTGACAGATGGTGTATATACAGCGCTTCCCAGAAATAAAATTAACTTTGATAACTTTTTTAATATCTTTAGAGCCATTCCTTATGGACTAAAGGACTCGGCTAATATTATGATTCTTATTTTAGTTGTGGGAGGAGCTTTAGAGATTTACAAAAAAACTGGGGCCATTGATACTGGAATCTCCGCTATGATCAATAAATTTGGTGCATCCTCCCAAACCATGCTTTTAGTAGTTTTAATTACTGTATTTTCAGCAATTGGAGGCTTTTTGGGTTGGATTGAGGTGTTGATTCCTTTTATCCCCCTTGTCATTGCTGTGGTGTTGGCATTGGGCTATGATAGTATGACGGCCGTTGCCGTTTGTGTAGTTGGAGTTATGGGCGGCTTTATGGCAGGACCAACCAATTTGTATACCGTTGGGGTAAGTAACGGAATTCTTCAAAAAATAGGGATCCTGCCGGAAGGTAGTGATGTATTTGTAGGGCTTGGATTTCGTATAACCGTTTGGGCTGTGGTTACAGCAGTAAGTATTTTGTATATTGTGATCTATGCCAATAAAGCTCGTAAAGATTCAAGGAAAAGCCTGGTGGCGGATATAGATGTTTCCGACATTAGTATTGATGCCGGCAATGTATCCTCCGATAAGATGACTACCCCACAAATTCTTGTTCTCCTAACTATCCTAGGGGCAATGATTTTAACAGTTATCGGGATGAAATATGGAATCAATGGGGTGCAATGGTCTATAGATGATGTTTCGGCTATATTCTTTTTATCGGGTATTATTGCTGGCTTCATTGGAAAAATGAAAGCTGGAGATATTTCAGATGCTTTTATTACAGGAGCCCAAAGTGCCATTGCAGGAGCACTGATTGTGGGAGTGGCTCGGGGGGTTTATTGGATACTAGAGGCTGGCAATATTAATGCGACCATCATTTATTCCACCACTGAACTACTTAAGGGTACTTCTCCTCTAATCGCGGCTATCGGTATTGTCATTATTGTAAGTTTTATTAATGGCTTAATTCCTTCAGGTAGTGGAAAAGGTGCTTTACTCAGTCCTATCTTAGTACCCATAGCTGTAAGTTTAGGACTTTCCTCTCAAACGGCTGTCTTGGCTTACCAATTTGGTGATGGAATTACCAATATGTTTTGGTTTAGCTATGGTACTTTATTGATATTTTTAAATTATGGGAAAGTGCCCATTAACCGATGGTATAAATTTATTATCCCTTTACTATTTATCTTCTTTGTTATTGCCTTTATATCTCTAGTAATTGCTATCAATATTGGTTTTTAAAAAAAGCATGGGACAAGGAGAGTTTAATTCGCTCTTCTTGTCCCATGCTTTATCTAATGGATTCTAATATGAACTGGATATCTTCAGTGGTTTGTTCAACTAAATTATAATTTCCTGAATGAAGACACCAATTATAAATGGATCCTCTAGTTATTCGAAGTAAAAAATCAGTGAGTTTCTCTGCACTTTCATATTTAATCTCACCATTTGCTATGGCCCCTGTAACTTCTTTTAACAATTGTTTATAGAAAAACCTATCTTTGTTAATGATGTTTCTTTCTTTATTGGTCAATTGATTTTTAAAATAGCAGCTAGTAAAAATATAACCTCTATCTACAATGGATTTAACTTCAAAATATAATAAAAATAGAATGGCAGCTGTTCTTGAATCAAAGGTTCTATTTTTCATTTCTTCCTCTGCATATAGATCAAATTCATTATAGGTATCGTTAATAATATCTTCCTTAGAATGATAATAATGATAAAAGGCACCTGTTGAAACTCCAGCACGCTTACAGATATCCACAACTTTAACCTTATCATAATCCTTTGTAGAAAATAATGAATTGGCAGCTTCTCTTATATTTGTTTTGGTCTTTAGAGATTGAATATCCCTTGTTGTTAATTTTTTCATGTAAATCCCTAACCTTCTTCAATTAATTTTATTATTTATATTATCCTACTTTATACATCCATGCAAATTTTTAAAAAAAGTTGTGAATATTATAACATATTCTTAAATGTTATGTTATAATATAAACATAATCATATTCGGTGAATGTGATTATGTTACTTAATTAAATACCATTAGAAAGGGTGTTGATCATGTCTAATCACTATTCAGCTTTGTTTTCTCCCATTAAGATTGGAAGTATGGAAGTGAAAAATCGTATTGCAATGATGGCTATGGGTGTGTTTTCTCCAAGATTGATGGGGCCAAATGGTGCATATACCAAAGATGGTGCAGACTATTATATTGAAAGAGCAAAGGGAGGCACTGGATTAATTGTAACAGGATTACTCCCAGTTTCTTGGTTTCCAAAGGGAAAAGGACCTGGAGACCAAGGTGAAGGATTTAACAAATATGTAGAGCAACAAAAATATTTAGCAGATGGAGTTCATAAATATGGTTCAAAAGTTGTAGTGCAAATTACAGCTTTATCTGGACGTTCAAGTATTCATGCATCTGATCCAGCAGCCTGTGAGATTCAAAATGTATGGGATCCTACAAAGAAAAACCGTGAAATGACAAAAGAAGAGATTCATGAATATATTGAAATGTTTGCAAACGCATCTCTAGCCTGTAAATTAGCGGGGATTGATGGTGTAGAAATACATGCTGTACATGAAGGATATTTATTGGATCAATTTACAATAGCCAATACCAATCATAGAACAGATGAATATGGGGGAAGCCTTGAGAATCGCTTGCGATTTCCCACAGAAATTGTGCAAGCCATCAAGGAAAAATGTGGAGATGACTACCCTGTATTACTACGCTATAGTGTAAGAAGCTATATGAAAGGTTTTAATCGAGGAGCGCTCCCAGGGGAAGAATTTGAAGAATTTGGTAGAGATTTTGAAGAAAGTATTGTAGTTGCACAAAAACTTGTTGAAGCAGGTTATGATGCCCTTGATTGTGATAATGGTTCCTATGATTCCTGGTTCTGGCCTCATCCACCTGTATATATGCCAAAGGCATGTAATCTTGAAGACGTAAGAGCTCTTAAAAAACATGTTTCAGTACCTGTAATTTGTGCAGGTAAATTTGATGATCCAGATTTGGCCAATGAGGTGATATCAAAAGGCGAAATAGATATGATGGGTATGGGCCGTCCATTATTAGCAGATGCCGAGTTAGCCAATAAATTCGCCCAAGGAGATTTAGAGAATATACGTCCATGTATCGGTTGCCATAATGGTTGCCTTGCTAGAATATTCCAAGGGAAAGATATTTCATGTGCGGTTAATCCAGCCTGTGGAAGAGAACTTTCATATGATATTGGAAAGGGCGAGAAGCAAAAGAAAGTTTTAGTTATTGGCGGTGGACTTGCTGGTATGGAAGCTGCTCGAGTATGTGCTTTAAGAGGTCATAAAGTAGATTTATATGAAAAAACCGACAAACTAGGAGGGGCTTTCATCTCTGCAGCTGCCTTTGATTATAAAGAAGATGATCGTCATTTATTACAATGGTATATTAAACAGGTTGAAGATATAGATATTCATTATAATACAGAGATCACAGAACAATTTATGGCAGAAAATAAGTATGATGAAGTATTCATTGCTACAGGAGCCAAAGAACGCAAACTAGATACTCCTGGATTTGATTCAGAAAATGTAACATATGCCGTAGATACATTATTAAATACAGAGATCAAGGGAGAAAATGTAGTCATCGTAGGTGGCGGATTGACCGGTATTGAAATTGCTTGCGACCTGGGGAAAGAAGGCAAAAAAGTTACTGTTGTTGAAGCCTCAGACACCATTCTCAATTCATTTGGTTTATCTGCAGCAAACTATAATATGCTTATGGAAATGCTGGATTATTATAAAGTAAATGTAATGAAGTCATCCACAGTAACTAAGTACGAAGATGGCACTGCATATATAACAACTACTGTAAAGAACTATCCCAATATAGCCAATAGGGCAAAATTAATGTTTGCTGTTGGACCACAGGGTATTCCAGAACAGTCAGAAATTAAAGCAGACCATATGGTAGTATCTGTAGGATATATTAGCGATAACAGGTTGTATGATCAAGCTAAAGCCGATAATGTTCATCTAATAGGAGATGCTGACCATCCAGAAAATGTAATGAAAGCCATTTGGGATGCCTATGATATAGCAAGAAATATATAAAGTCTATACTGAAAATCATAAAAGCCTTTGGAAGAAAATTTTCCAAAGGCTTTTACAATGCCACTTTATTTTACATAGAGATAGAGAGAATCAGGATTAGGTTGTACTTTCTAGTAATTGTTCCCCCTTAGGGGAAATCTTGTACATTTTAACGGGAGGGGTATTACAACTTCTAGAATAGGGACAGGAATGACAAGGGGTATCACAACTAGGTGAACCCACAATCTCATCTAGGTATCCCATACGAGTTAATTGATTGATTACGTCATCTACCATCCCTTGAGGAATATTTAAGTTTTTAGCAATTGTAGATTTAGAGAATCCACTTAATTCATTAATTTCTCTCAGTACATCTTTGAGCATGTTCTCATCTCCTAAAATCCTAAGAGTGTGCCCACTTGGTAAACTAAAACAGCGGCAACCCAACCTATGACAAAGGTATAAATGGCCATGAAAATAGCCCATTTATTGGAATTTGTTTCTTTTTTTACAGTAGCTAAAGCAGCTGCACATGGAGTATAAAATAGGGTCATAACCATAAAGGCCATAGCGGTTAATGGAGTAAATATTCCTTGAAGAGCACTAACTAGTTCTGTTCCTTCACTAACTCCAGCATATACCATACCTAATACGGCCACTACGGCTTCCTTGGCTGCAATTCCTGCAAATAAACTAACAGAAGCTTGCCAAGTGCCAAATCCTGCAAGAGCAAATATAGGAGCAGTTAAAGTTCCAATTCTACCTAATAAACTCTCTTGACTATATTGTTCTACACCTAGTGGAAATATTGACAATACCCATAATAAAGAAACAACCACAAAGATAACCGTTCCGGCCCTGTGAAGGAAATCCCAAACCTTATCCCACATATCTCTAACTACTGATCGAAAGGAAGGGAATCTATAGGGTGGTAATTCCATAATAAAATCTGAGGATTGCCCTTTAAATAAAGTCTTGCTAAACACCTTACCCATGATTAAAGCCATAAGAATTCCTAAAGCATATAATGAAAATAGCACTATACCTCCATGATTAGGAAAGAAAGCGGCAATAAACACTAGATAAATAGGTAATCTTGCACCGCAGGACATAAAAGGATTAATTAGAATGGCAATCATTCTATCTTTTTTACTGTCTAGAGTTCTCGTGGCCATAATCCCTGGAACATTACATCCAAATCCTACAATCATGGAGATAAAGCTTTTCCCATGAAGCCCCAGGGCTCTCATTATCCCATCCATAACATAGGCAGCACGTGCCATATAACCTGTATCTTCCAATATACCTATAAAGAAATAAAGGACTACAATTAATGGAATAAATTCAAATACAGCACCAATTCCTCCAAACATTCCTTCAATGATAAAAGAGCTTAATAAAGCAGGTGCATGAATAGCTTCTAAAAATATAGATAAATAATTTCCTATGCCTTCAATAAAATTAGCGACAAATTCACCAAAAACATCTTGCCCTATTACAAAGGTTAATTGAAATACCATAAACATAATGATTGCAAAAATAGGTAGTCCCCAGAATTTATGGGTGACTATTTTATCAATTTTATCTGTAAAAGTTTCCTTATCTTCCATAGGTCTAGCAACACTACACTTTACAGCTGTACCAATGAAATTGTACCTTTTATCAACAATTTCGAACTCAAAATCACTGGATAACTCTTTGATTTGCTCAAAATTATTCTTTAGATCTGAAGAGGTTTTTTTCTCCACGTGGCTTATAACATCTTGATCACCTTCTAGAAGCTTTATAGCAATCCAATCCGTAGGATAATCAAAAGTAGAGCCATTTAGTAGGCTCTTTATATGATCTAATTCTCTACGAATATTTTCACCATAATCAATATTTTTATGAGAATAGTCATTATCAAAATAGGAGATTGCTTTCTTTAGTAATCCATCTAATCCTTCTCTTTTAGATGCCACTGTTGCAACAACCGGTATTCCTAAATTTTTAGATAAAGCCTCCAAATCAATTTTAATATTTTTTGCCTTGGCTTCGTCCATCATATTTAAAGCCAGTACAACTTTTGTACCCATTTCTAATAATTGTGTAGTTAAATATAAGTTTCTTTCTAGATTGGTAGCATCCACTACATTAATAACGATATCAGGATTTCCCTTTAAGATATAATCTCGAGCAACAATTTCATCTTCAGAATAGGCTCCGAGACTATAGGTACCAGGTAAGTCCACTACATTGTATTCATTGTTGTTGTATTTGATTTTTCCTTCTTTCTTTTCTACAGTAACTCCAGGCCAATTGCCCACATGTTGATTTGAGCCTGTCAATGCATTAAATAAAGTGGTTTTTCCACTATTGGGATTGCCTACTAGTGCGATTATATTCATATAATACTTCCTTTCTAAGGATAGCCATTATCAATAATGGTTATAGAATAAAAACTATTTTTCAACAATAATCTTATTAGCCAGACCTCGTCCCAAGGCTAATTTAAATCCTGAGACGTTTAAAATGACAGGTCCAAGATCATTTTTCACCATTTTAACCTGGGTTCCTGTATTTAACCCTAATTCATATAACCTTTTTTTAGCCGAACGTCCACCAGAAATTTCCTGAATTCTCCCCACCTCGCAGGGTTTAAGAAGTGCTAAGGAAACATTATTCATAAAAATCTTCCTTTCTACTTTAATACCTAGTATAAATTCATGATAATGATTATCAATAACATATTACAACGTTTTTCAGATAAAATCAATAGAATGCTACAAAAAAGACAAGAAAAAGCACATGAGGGGAAGATTCTTGCGTGTTCTATGGCAAAGGCTTCTATTGCTTCATTGGCCCTTTGTGAAAATATTTTCTTTATCAAAGATGACCTGTTGGCCAATAGGGATTATATTTTCTCAATAAAATTATGGTATACTAATATAAAAAGAGGAATAAATTATTCCTCTTTTTATATTGTCATCCTTTGATAAATCTCAGGTTTATTATGGTAAGACTATAGATAATCATGAACTTCATAGAAAAATCAAAACCTTATATATTTCATCGTAACAAAAGAAAGGAGTATCAATATGTCAAATCTTTTACAGGGACTAAATCCTCAGCAGGTGCAAGGGGTAGAGAATACCGAAGGACCCCTGCTGATTTTAGCAGGGGCTGGATCGGGAAAAACTCGGGTGCTAACCCATAGAATTGCCTACATTATAGAACAGGGAAAGGCCTATCCCTCTCAAATATTAGCCATTACTTTTACCAATAAAGCCGCCAAGGAAATGCGACATCGGGTAGAAAAGCTGGTAGGACCAGAAAGTAATTCTATCTGGGTCAGTACTTTTCACTCCATGTGCGTGAGAATGCTCAGAAAGGATATTGAAAAATTAGACTATGGAAGAAACTTTGTCATCTATGACACCATAGATCAAAAAAGTCTTATGCAAGAATGCCTAAGAGAGCTGAATATGAGTGAAAAACAATTTCCCATACCGGGAGTAACTTCCGCCATATCTGAGGCAAAGGACAAGCTATTGACTCCGGAGGAATATTTAAGACAAAACCAAGAAAACTATAGACTAGAAAAGATTGGTTCGGTGTACCGACTTTATCAAAGAAAGTTAAAGAAAAACAATGCTTTGGATTTTGATGATTTAATCTTTAAAACCATAGAGCTTTTTCGAGAGAATCCCGAGGTTTTAGAATATTATCAACGAAAATTTAAATATCTTCTAGTGGATGAGTACCAAGATACTAGCCATGCCCAGTATCAACTTATTGAAATGCTTTCCCGACTGTACAAAAATCTTTGCGTTGTGGGAGATGATGACCAGTCCATTTACCGGTTTAGAGGAGCTGACCTTCGTAATATCCTAGAATTTGAACGGGACTACCCCAATGCGAAAATCATCAAATTAGAACAAAACTATCGCTCTTTCCAAAATATTTTAGATGCCGCAAATTGTGTCATACAAAACAACACAGGTCGAAAAAGCAAGAAATTGTGGACAGACAAAAAAGAAGGAAATTCGATTTATGTATGTGGGAATAATAACGAGTACGAAGAAGGGAATTTTATTGCCCAGGAAATAGAAAAATGTCGAAATCAAGAAGAACGAAATTATAGGGATTTTGCCATATTGTATCGTACCAATGCTCAGTCTAGGGTGATAGAAGAATCTTTAATGAGGGCAGGCATTCCCTACCAAATTTTTGGAGGACAAAAATTCTACTCCCGAATGGAAATCAAGGATATTGTGGCCTATCTTACTCTAATGGAAAATCCCTTTGATGATATTGCCCTAAAGCGTATTATCAACATGCCTAAAAGAGGAATTGGAAAGACCACTTTGGAAAAAATAGAGGGCTATGCGGAGTTTAAAGACATAGGAATGTATAGTGCAATATCCAATATAGAAGAAGTACCGGGATTAACCGAAAGAGTTAAAGGAAAGATAAAAAGCTTTGCAGATATGATGGCAAAGTTCAGCACCCTAAAGGAAGTTATGGGACTAACCGATTTAATCAGACAGGTCATAGAAGATACGGGTTATATGGATATGCTAAGAGAGGGAAAGGTAGATAAGGCAGATATCCGAATGGAAAACTTAGAGGAATTTGTATCGGGAGCTGCCGAATTTGAGTCCAATAGTGATGAAACCAGCCTACAGGCATTTTTAGAAAATGTTGCCTTAGTGGCAGATATTGATAATCTGGATTCCGAAGAAGGAGCAGCGGTACTCATGACCTTGCATAACGCCAAAGGATTAGAATTCCCTGTGGTATTTTTAGCAGGCATGGAGGAAGGGATGTTCCCCCATTCCAGATCTCTTACCGACTATGAAGAAATGGAAGAAGAAAGAAGATTATGTTATGTAGGAATTACTAGGGCTATGGAAAAACTGTATATGAGCTATGCACTACAACGAAGCATTTATGGGCAAACTACCTATTATAGTAAATCCAGATTTTTGAATGAAATTCCATCCCAATTATTAGAACAAGAGGAGGAAAAATCTGTATTTAGGAGTGAACCAGCCTTTTCCAATAAATTTGCATACCATCAAGGAAGAGAAAATGCTCTTAAAAGCACGCCCACAAAATCTACACCTGTATCCCAAAATAAAAATATTTCATCTAGTGATGTAAAAGTGGGGATGAAGGTAAAGCATGGTAAGTGGGGGATTGGCACAGTGGTGGAGCGAAAAGAACAAGAGGGGGATATTTTATTATCCATTGCTTTCCCGGGCCTAGGGATCAAAAAGCTATCCTTGTCCTTTGCACCATTAACGATTATAGGCTAACTAACTTGTGGTGGCAGAAAGAAAATAAAGTAGGTGAAAAATGATGAATGAATTTGAAAAAGCCAGTGAGCAGGTAGAACAATTAAGGAAAGAGATAGAACATCACAATCATCAATATTATGTTTTGGACCAACCGGAGATACAGGATTTTGAATATGATCAACTCATGCAAGAATTAATTACCTTAGAAGAAAAATATCCCGAGTTATTATCCTCTGACTCTCCTACCCAAAGAGTAGGAGGAATAGCCCTAGAGGCTTTTCCCAAGGTGGAATACAATATTCCCAAATTAAGCCTTGCCAATGCTTTTAATGATAGTGATTTAAGGAACTTCCACCATAGAGTGGTAAGTAGTATAGGCGAAGATGTGGAATATGTCCTAGAATATAAATTTGATGGGCTCACTGTGGTATTAAATTTTGAAGAGGGAAGATTTGTACGAGGAGCTACTCGGGGAGATGGTTTTGTAGGGGAAGATGTTACTTCCAATTTAAGAACCATTTATTCCATACCTTTAAGATTAAAGGAAAAAGCAACTCTGGAAGTAAGAGGAGAAATCTTTATTTCTAAAGCAGATTTTCTCACATTAAATGCCAATAGAGAAAAGAACGGAGAACCCCTTTTTGCCAACCCTAGAAATGCTGCAGCAGGATCTATCAGGCAGTTGGATCCAAAGCTGGCTGCCATTAGGCCTCTAGACGCCTTTATCTTTAATTTAGAGAATATAGAAGATAAAGGTTTTACCTCCCATAGTGAAACTTTGGACTATTTAAAGGGCACAGGTCTAAAGGTCAGTGAATATTTTCTATGTAAAGGAATTGATGAAATTATAGAAAAATGTCACTACTGGAGTGATCATAGGCAAGATTTGCCCTTTGAGATTGATGGACTGGTCATTAAAGTGAACAATCTAGCCCAAAGGGAGAAGCTGGGAGCCACCTCTAAGAGCCCGAGGTGGGCTATAGCCTTTAAATTTCCAGCAGAAGAAAAAAAGACCAAATTGCTAGATGTTGAGGTACAGGTAGGCAGAACTGGTGTCCTAACTCCTGCAGCAATACTAGAGCCTGTAAGTTTAGCCGGTACTATTGTCAGCAGAGCTACCCTTCATAACGAAGATTATATTCAAGCTAGGGATATTCGTATTGGGGATCAGGTGATTGTAAAAAAAGCAGGGGATATTATTCCCGAAGTAGTACGTGTAGTTATAGAGGATAGAATAGGAGAAGAAAGAAAATTTACCATGCCAAAGCATTGCCCAGTATGTGGTGCCCATACCCATAGGGTAGAAGGAGAAGCTGCTATTAAATGTACCAATGTAGCCTGTCCTGCTATGGTAAGACGGGGAATTATACATTTTGTCTCCCGCAATGCCATGGACATTGAAGGCCTAGGACCTGCTGTGGTGACCCAATTATTAGAAAATAGTCTAATTAAGGATCCCAGTGACATATATTATTTAGAGAAAAACAAACTTATGCAGTTAGAGAGAATGGGGGAGAAATCCACTGACAATTTGCTAAAGTCTATAGAAAAATCCAAAGAAAGTGGATTGGCTAGGCTTATTTTTGCTATGGGTATACCCTTTGTAGGAGAAAGAGGAGCCAAGGTCTTAGCAGAGGAATATAAGAATATAGACAATTTATTTAGAGCAAAAGTAGAAGATTTAACACAGATAAAGGATATAGGAGAAAAAATGGCAGAAAATATTGTTGCATTTTTCTCAGAAGAGGAAAATCAAAAGATCATTGAGAGATTAAAAACGGCAGGAGTGGTTATGGAAATAAGTCAGGCAGAGGAAAAAAGAAATGATCTCTTTGAAGGATTAAACTTTGTGTTGACGGGTACTTTACTCCATCTTACTCGAAAACAAGCCGGTGATCTCATAGAAGAAAGAGGAGGAAAAGTTACCTCCAGTGTCAGTAAAAACACCCATTATGTTGTAGCAGGTGCCGAAGCAGGATCCAAGTTACAAAAAGCAGAAAAATTAGGAGTAAATATTATTAATGAAGACCAATTTATAGAAATGATAGGGACAAATTGATACAAGATATATAAAAGTATGTAACAATATTGTGAAATGATTGCTTGTATAATAGAGTAAGATGATTTGGAGGTAACTTTTATGGGTAAAAAAAGAAAGTTGTGCATTCTACGTACAATGGTGGGGGGATTGTCTACCTTAATAGGTGTAGTGTTTTTATTCATCAAGATCACTAGGCAATACATACCTGCACTAGAGCCCCATTCCTTTAGATTATTTATGATTAGTCCGGTCTTTATGACTTTGGGCATAAAGATGCTATGTAAAGATATTAAAAAGAGAACAGTAAATGTATTTTCTGACGTACTTTTGGGACTGGCAATTATTTATTTAGTGATATTGTCAGCCGGATGGGTTACCATCAATATCATGTAGTATCTTTTACACCATCCAATATAACTAGGATTTACCACGGGAGGCATGGTCATGAAGGGATTTATTGTTACAATATGCTTAGCTTTCATTTTACTTTTAATTAGTGGTTGTCAAATGATAGATAATCCTGTAAAAATTTTAAAAAATGATGAAATAAAGAATACAACAGAATTAGAAACAAGGGATATTTCTTTGACTCATGGTCAGTTAGAAATTTATGAAAAATACGCAAAAACAGGAGATGAGCAACTACTAAAACAATTGACTCCCTTAGAAATTTTCAAATGTTACATTCATGCCTATGAAATCCATGACTACAATACCCTTTATGGTTTTTATATCAAGGGAGAGGTATATGGGACACCTAAGAAAAAAGATTTCCTAGGGGATATGGATGGAGAGAAAATGGACAAAGAGAATCTCCTATTGATTAAAGAATTAAAGGAGAATATAAAGAAGCTATCCCAAATCAGATATGATGATGATACAGCATATATCCAAATTACTCTAAAAGAAAGCAATGAAATTTCAAGGGATCTTGTATGGAATTTTAAATTATTAAAAAACCAACAAGATATTTGGAAGGTAGATTGGTTACCAATAAAATAGCACTAGATAGAAATGGACTCTTTCAAGATGAAAGGGTCCTTTGTTGATTTATAGGTATATTCCCCTACCCCTTTACATAGTAAATAAGAAGACTAAAATAAGGGGGCAACTGGGATGTTTTCAAATGTTCTTATGTCTAAAACATTAATATCCTTATTGATATTAAGTGTTTATGGATACTATTATTACAGAAAATCTATAAAGCGGGCTTTAAGCCTAATAAAATTACATATTGGAGAAGAGGAATATGACAGATTTAGACAATATTAAAAAGCAGGAGATTTGACAAGGGTCAGTTCAAATCTCCTGCTTTTTAGTATTTACATTTCAACCATTTGTCCATCTATAGTAATCTTCATTCTGTGTACAGGCACCGACTTGCCAGCAATGTCCATGGCTTGCTCTAAAGCTCTTATCATGCCCATGCAGCAGGGAACTTCCATAAAGGCGATGGTGATGCTATTGAAATCATTGCTTTGAATCATATCCACAAATTTTTCTATATAGGCACTTACATCATCTAATTTTGGACAACCCATAACTACGCTTTTACCTTTTAAAAGATCTTGATGGTAATTACCATAGGCCACGGGTACACAATCAGCAGTGATGAGCAAATCTGAATTCTTAAAGTAAGGAGCATTTGGAGGCACCAAATGCATTTGCACTGGCCATTGTCGTAATTGGGATTTTACGGCAGGGGTATTCTTTTCTTCTTCTACCGCATCCATCATCATCATTCTGCTACCTGGACACCCACCCATATTTTGAGGTATAGTATTTTTAGTAGAAGAAGGTTGTTCCTTTAAAGATTTAAGATGCATTTCCACTGCCTCTTCATCAAAAGCATCTCCTTCTCGTTCAATTACCTTAATAGCATCTACTGGACAATTTCCTAGACAAGCCCCTAATCCATCACAAAGATTATCAGAAAGTAGTTTTGCCTTGCCATCAATAATTTGGATTGCGCCTTCAGCACAGTTGGGAATGCATAAACCACACCCGTTACATTTATCTTCATCAATATGAACAATTTTTCTAAGCAATATAAAAACCTCCTAGGTTACGTATTTATATCTTATTTTAACAAAAAATATAAAATTAAGGTGTGATAAAAGTTACACAATGAAAAATTTGATATAATAGTAGACAAGCAATGAAATAGGAAGTTAATTTTTTTAGATATCAAATTGCTTATCTATAAATAAGCTAATCTAACAAAACAGAGAGGGAGAAAAAATGGAAAATACTAATAGCTTATTGGATGCTTGTTCAGACTATAACATGGAAGAATTAGAAAAACTCACCTTTACCAAAATCGTAAGGGGGAGTGGAGAAAATGAAGAATTTATTGGTTTAGGAATAATGGATGACAATGGTTACCTATTGGAATATGAAGAACTAAAAAAAATATATTCTGGATTAAATTATTTTATTCGAAAAATCAATCCTGAATTAATCGAGAAAATGAATCAACAAAAACTTATAGAAGACAGAAAGCAAAAAGAAAAGGATGAAATCATTGAAATAGTCAGTAAAAATATTGTGGATAAGGAAGATTGGGAGGAAGAGGAGGAAGAATATGAGTCCTTTTTTAAAAGACTATTTAAGAGGAAAAATAGGCGATAAAAAGTGGAGGAGATAGAGGAATAAGGAGGGTATCAATGAAAAACTCTTTACTATTTTCTGTTCTAACTCCAACGGACAAGGAGTATTTTGAACAGAATATGGAAATAAAAGAATATATTAAGGAAGAGACTATTTTTTCTCCTTTAGATCAATGTGATTATTTGAGTATGATCATAGAAGGACAGGTAAAATTATGTAAGTATGCAGCCGATGGAAAAGAACAAATCCTTTCCTTTTTAGGAAAGGACGATATATTTGGAGAAGCCTTAGTATTTGAAGGAGGAAATTATGTTGTCACCGTGGTGGCAGAGACCAACTGTAAAATAGGAATGATACATCGGGAAATTCTACTGACAATGTCCCAGAGAAATAGAGAATTTACAAAGGCATTTTTTAGGGAACTTACTCAAAAGATTCAATTGCTGAATAATAAGGTAGAAATGCTTTCCTTAAAAACAATAAAACAGAAAATTGCCAGACTTTTATTGACCCTATCCCAGGAGCAACAAAGCTTAGAGGTCAAACTCCTCTATTCTAAACAAAAAATTGCCCTATTATTAGGAACTTCTAGGGAAGTAGTTTCCAGAAATTTTAGTGAAATGGAAAATGAAGGATATATTGCTCAAAAAGGTAGAAAAGTGACCATCATAGATAAAGATGCCCTAGAAGATTTGCTTTTGACTTAAATATTTTTTAAAAATCAACAAAGAAAGTAGGTGAAGTAGCCATGGATAAAAAAGATGTTAAATACATAGCTGATTTAGCAAAGCTACATCTTAATGAGGTAGAAATAGAAAACTATGCACAGCAACTAGGAGTAATCTTAGGGTATATGGAAAAGTTAAATGAGCTAGATACTTCTCATGTGGAACCCACTTCCTATATATTGGATTCCCATAATGTTTTAAGAAAGGACAGAGTAAAACCTTCTTTGGATATAAAAGAAGTACTGAACAATGCACCGTCCCAAGAGAAAAACTATTTCAAAGTCCCTAAAGTCGTAGAGGAATAAGGAGGTTACATTAGTGGATTTATATAAAAAAACAGCATTAGAGATAAGAGACAGTATTTTAAAAAAGGAAATTACAGCTGTAGAAGTTACAAAAAATATCATAAAACGTATTGAGCAAGTAGAAGATGAAGTGAAATCTTTCATCTTATTCACCCCAGAGTTGGCCTTAGAACAGGCTAGATTGGTGGATGAAAAGATTGCCAAGGGAGAGGACCCAGGACCTCTAGCTGGCATTCCTATGGCATTAAAGGATAATATATGCACTGAGGGAATAAAAACCACCTGTGCATCTAAAATGTTGGAAAACTTTACTCCTCCCTATGATGCTACCGTTACTCAAAGACTAAGGGAAGCAGGCGCTATACTATTGGGCAAATGTAATATGGATGAATTTGCCATGGGCTCCTCTACCGAACACTCCATATTTCATGCCACTAAAAACCCTTGGGATAGAACCAAAGTATCAGGAGGATCCAGTGGAGGCTCTAGCGCAGCAGTAGCTGCAGGGGAGGCTTATTTTACCCTAGGTACAGATACAGGGGGATCGGTAAGACAACCAGCATCCTTTTGTGGTGTAGTAGGTCTAAAACCAACCTATGGGTTGGTATCTCGCTATGGAGTAGTAAGTTTTGCATCCTCCCTAGATCAAGTGGGGACTCTTACTAAGGATGTAAAGGACAGTGCCTTAGTTCTAAATACTATTGTAGGCCACGATGAAAAAGATTCTACATCTTATAAGGGAGAAAAGATAGATTATCTTAAAGACATTCAGAAGGGTGTACAGGGTTTAAAAATCGGGGTACCCAAGGAATTTATGGAACAGGACCTATCCCCAGAGGTGAAAAAAACATTTGAAGATGCCCTTGATACCCTAAAAGGTTTAGGAGCCCAATGGGAAAGCGTGTCTTTACCCCATAGTGAATATGCTCTTGGGGTGTATTATATTATTTCATCTGCTGAGGGAAGCTCTAATATGTCTTGTTATGATGGGATACGTTATGGTTATAGGACGGAAGACTTTGAAAGCTTAGAGGAATTATACAAAAAAAGCAGAGGGGAAGCCTTTGGTCCAGAAGTCGTCAGAAGAATATTATTAGGAACCTATGTTTTAAGTGCGGGCAAATATGAACCTTACTATAAAAAAGCCATGCAGATAAGAACTTTAATTAGAGAGGACTTTGATAGAGCCTTCGAAAAATATGATGTTTTATTGTCCCCTACCAGTCTGTCTCCGACCTATCCTTTAGGTATAAAGACTGAAGATCCTTTAGAAGGATATTTTACTGATACCGCTACTGTACCAGTAAATTTAGCAGGATTACCAGCCCTATCTATACCCGCAGGATTTAGTAAAGAAGGTTTGCCGATTGGCCTGCAACTTATTGGAAAGGCCTTTGATGAAAAGACATTGTTACAGGCAGCCTATGCCTTTGAACAGGCTACCGATTATCATAAGAGGAGACCTACGATAGAAAGGGAGGTGGAATAGATGAAATATGAAATGGTTATTGGTTTGGAAATCCATGCAGAGTTAGATACTGAAACAAAGATATTCTGTTCCTGCTCCACAGCCTTTGGCGCCGAAGAAAATACTCAAACCTGT
The DNA here is from genome assembly GCF_024622505.1 of Irregularibacter muris. Lineage (NCBI taxonomy): Bacteria > Bacillati > Bacillota > Clostridia > Eubacteriales > Eubacteriaceae > Irregularibacter > Irregularibacter muris. Next base: position 67,943 of record NZ_JANKAS010000005.1, on the reverse strand, counting down.
CCCATATGCTTGGCAATGCCGGGGACACTACCGGTACTCAATGAAAAAGTAGTAGAGTATGGAGTAAAAGCAGGTATGGCTCTAAACTGTGGTATAGCAAAATACAGTCAATTAGATAGAAAGAACTATTTTTATCCAGACTTACCTAAGGCTTATCAAATCTCCCAGTTTGACTATCCCCTATGTACCAGAGGAAGTGTAGAGATTGATGTAGAGGGCAATAAAAAATCTATTGGGATACATCATATTCATATTGAAGAGGATGCTGGAAAGCTAGTGCATGATTCCTCAGAAGGAACATTGGCAGATTACAACCGGGGAGGAATACCCCTTATCGAGATTGTATCTGATCCAGATATGAGAAGTGCGGAGGAAGCTAAAGCCTATGCAGAAAAAATTAAAGCTATATTGGAATTCACTGGAGTGTCCAATTGCAAAATGCAAGAGGGATCCTTGCGTTTTGATGTCAATTTATCTATTCGACCTCAGGGGCAAGAGGCTTTAGGTACAAGAACAGAAATGAAAAACTTAAACTCCTTCCGCTCCCTAGTACGGGCTATAGAGCACGAGAGTCAAAGACAAATGCAAGCATTGGAGAAGGGAGAAGAAATTATCCAAGAAACTAGAAAATGGGATGATGAAAAGGGCGTTAGTTATTCTCTAAGAAGTAAGGAAGAGGCCCAGGATTATCGATATTTTCCTGATCCAGATCTTGTGCCTATTCTATTAGAAGATTCTTATATTGAAAGATTAAGAGAAGAACTGCCAGAACTTCCCCATAGTCGGAAAAAAAGATATGTAAAAGAGCTTGGCTTGCCAGAATATGATGCAGACATCCTCACCACTTCTAGAGCCTTATCAGATTATTTTGAAGAAACCCTAAAAAGCTATTCTGATGCTAAGGCAGTAAGTAACTGGATGATGGGGGATATTCTAAGACTACTTAGGGCAGGGGAAATAGAAATAGAAGATATTCCCTTTACCTCTGAGAACTTTGCTAAATTACTTCATCTTATAGAGAAAAAGACAATTAGCGGTTCTATAGGGAAAAAAGTATTAGAAGAGATGTTTAAAACAGGAAAAAGTCCAGAAGATATTATACAGGAAAAGGGTCTTGTGCAAATAAATGATGAGAAGGCATTAGAAGATATGATTAGGGGGATACTCCAGGATAATCCCCAATCTGTTGCAGATTATAAAGCAGGAAAAGAAAAAGCTTTTGGTTTTATGGTTGGTCAAACTATGCGGATATCCCGAGGAAAAGCCAACCCTCAGGTAGTAAATCAGGTATTGAAACGTTTACTTGAAGAATAGAGGGGAAAAATTCCTCTATTCTTTTTTTCTTTATTGTGGTATAGTATTTCTTATAGAAATAAAACTTACAAGCTTTCCAACAAATATGTTACAAAAGTGTGACAGAAGAAGAGGTTGTTGGCATAATTTAGTTAGAGCATTCATAGTTTTAAAAAAGAAAAAAGAGGTTCTTTTTTAGAAAGAAAATTAACAGAAAATTGGATCAATTGAATGGCGAGAGGGTTTTTATTCCAAATGTTTAAAGAACAATTTGTGTAAAACAAATAAACATCTCTCAAGTGCAATGAATATCAATGAATGCACTGTAAAATGCATCCATTTATTGAAAAAATAAATATTTGCAAATTGTTTGAAAATAGTGTAATATGATATCTATAATTTTTTTTTAGTCAAGCAATAAGTTTCATATTTCCCAGGGACAATGAATACTATAAAGAAAGTGCTTGCCTAAAAATTATAAACCTATTTAGCCAGCTTTGCTGGTGAACAAAAAAGCAAAGAAAAGAATAGAAGGGGGAAAGAACATGAAAAAGCTAGTAGTATTATTGGTCGTATTGACCATGGTAGCAACATTGTTTGCCGGTTGTGCTGGTGACGGCGGCGGCGAAAAAGGTGCAGATGCTGATGTGGAAAAAGTATTTCGTTTTCCAGAAGCTGATGAGCCACCTGCATTAGATCCAGGTAAAACTACAGACACCATTTCCTTTACAATCGGTCAAGGAATTTTTGAAGGACTTTACAGATATCATAATGGTGAATATGTAGACGGTATGGCTGAAGGTGAACCAGATGTAAGTGAAGATGGATTAACTTGGACATTCCATTTAAGAGATGCAAAATGGAGCGATGGCAAAGCTGTAACAGCCCATGACTTCGAATATGCTTGGAAGAGAGCTTTAAATCCAGAAACTGCTTCTAAATATGCTTTTATCATTGGAGACTATGTTAAAGGCGGAAATGAGTACAATGCTGGTGAAGGTTCTGCAGATGATGTAGGAGTTAAGGCTCTAGATGAAAAAACTCTAGAAGTTACTTTAAAACAACCTACACCCTACTTCAAATCTTTAACAACCTTTGGTACTTATCTACCTGTTAGAGAAGATGTTGTGGAAGAGCATGGCGATGCTTTTGCATCAGACCCAGACAAGATGGTATATAATGGACCTTTCGTACTTGCAAGATGGGATCATGATAGTGAATTAGAATATCATCCAAACCCAGAATACTGGAATAAAGAAAAAGTTAACTTTACAAAGGTAATTACACCTATTGTACGAGATGCATCTACAGCGATCAATATGTATGAAACTGGCGAATTAGATATGGTAGGTCTTAGTGGAGAATTCGCTGAAAAATATATGGAAGAAGGAAAAGCCTTAGAATATCATGATGGAGGTACCTTCTACTTGATGTTCAACGGTGAGAAATACGAACCATTTAAGAATGAAAACATTAGAAAAGCCCTTACTTTAGCAATTGATAGAGATAACTATATCAAAAATGTATGGCAAATTCCTTATGTTTCAGCAACTAACTTTGTAAACCCAGCGCTTATGGGGAATGAAAAATCCTTTAGAGAAGAATATAAAGGCGATTATTTCAAAACTTATGATCCAGAAGCTGCTAAAGAATATTTAGCAAAGGGATTAGAAGAATTAGGATTAGACTCTTTACCAAAATTTGAATTCTTAACAGATGATGGAGAAATGTCCACAAAGTCTACAGAATTCATTCAAGAAAATTGGAGAAAGAATCTAGGAGTTGAAATTGACGCTACTCCAGTTCCATTCCAAGTAAGATTAGACAGATCTGACAAAATGGACTATGATGTAGTATTATCCGGATGGGGTCCAGATTATGATGATCCAATGACTTTCATGGATATGTGGGTAACTGACGGTACTTTCAACGAAGTAAAATTCTCTAACAAAGATTATGATGAAAAGATTAAAGCAGCGAAAGCAAGCGCTGACAATGCTGAGCGTATGAAGTTAATGGCAGAAGCTGAAGAAATCTTAATGGATGGTATGCCAATTGCACCACTATACCATAGAGTTAGAGTATATACTGTAGCTGATGGAGTAACTGGTATTTCAAGAGGAGCCTTCAACCCAGACCCAGATTGGATGTTTGGAGACATTGAAGCACAATAAGAATAATTATACAATAACAACTAAAAAATATTAACTATTTAAGACAAAGGTATGTGAAGAAGCTTCTTCACATACCTTTGTGATTAAATATAGAATTTTCACAAAAAGTTCACAATTACTCTTTGGTAAATCTAGGTTATGGGAGATAAAAATCTAGATAAAGAATTATAAATATGGTATAATTATAAAATCGAGCTCAATGAAACAAGTTGTATTCATAAGGATTATCCGGAAGTTAAGTGTATTGCAAATAGGGTTTCATGAATAATTCGAGGAAATCGCAAGATCCATTTTCTGAAGGACATGATGAACACTTTATCACTCTATTACGTCATACTATTGGTCCAACTATTGTATAGATATCTTTTCCAAACAATCAGAAAAAGATTATTTATGCAATTTCCTTAAATATTTTTATTGGGCATAATACATCTATATTATTAGTATGTCAAACATTTTATTCTTTATACACTTTATTTGCTGGATATCAACATGATCAAGAATGGAGGAAAAAAATATGCTTCGATATATCTTGAAGCGTGTTGGAATTTCACTAATCACAATTTGGGTGCTGGCGACCATCACTTTTTTCTTAATGCATGCAGTGCCAGGGAATCCATTTGCAGATGAAAAGAAAGTTCAACCGCAAATATTAGAAAATATGAAAAAGTACTATGGATTAGACAAACCACTAATTGTTCAATATGGAACATATCTGAAAAACTTAACTAAGGGAGATTTGGGACATTCTCTTAAGTACAAAACCCGTACAGTAAACCAAATTATTGCCCAAGCCTTCCCCTATTCTGCACATCTTGGTATGCAGGCCTTGGTTTATGGGGTTGTACTAGGCTTAACTCTGGGAGTTCTGGCCGCCCTCAATCATAATAAGACGGTGGATTATGTCACCATGATTATTGCAGTAATCGGCGTATCGGTACCTAGTTTTATTATCGGGGCATTACTCCAGTACGCCTTTGGGGTAAAATTACGGTGGTTCCCAGTAGGACAGTGGAAGGGTATTATGTACACCATTATGCCTACCATCGCTCTAGGTACCAGCGTACTCGCTTCCCAAGCAAGAATGATGAGAGCGACTACTTTAGATGTTTTAGGACAGGATTATATCAAAACAGCAAAGGCCAAAGGTTTAAATCGGTTATCTATTGTATTTAAACATGTGATTAGAAACTCTATACTTCCGATTATTACCATATTAGGACCTCAAGTAGCCGTACTTTTAACAGGAACATTTGTTGTGGAAAATATATTTGCTATTCCAGGACTCGGAAGATTCTTTGTACAAAGCATTAACACATTAGATTATCCAGTTATTTTAGGTACCACAATATTCTATGGAACTTTCTTGGTAGTACTAAATCTTTTGGTAGATATCGCCTATGGATTGGTTGATCCAAGAATTAAGATTGCTAGTTAGGGAGGAGGGAAAGAATGAATAGTGCAAATCATGCAGTAGAATTTTCAAAGGATGATTTTCAAGTTGTTGGAAAGAACCTTAAAGATAGTCAACAAATTATAAGACCCAGTATGACTTATTGGCAGGATGCCTGGAGAAGGTTAAAAATGAACAAATTAGCTATGCTTTCCCTAATCATCTTATGTCTTGTTTCTATTATGGTGCTTGTGGGACCTTATATGACAAAATATAATTATTTTGAACAGTATATCGAAAAAACAAATTTTAAACCTATGACAGAGGGTCATTATTTTGGAACAGATAGTTTAGGTAGAGACTTATTCGCTCGAGCTTGGAGAGGGGGAAGAATTTCTCTACTCATTGGAATTGTCGTTGCTTTTGTATCAGTTATTGTAGGAGTTATCTATGGCGGTGTTGCAGGATATTATGGAGGGAAAGTCGACAATATCATGATGAGAATTGTAGATGTCATGCTCACCATACCGGCAATGCTGGTCAATATTTTGCTATTGATTGTTTTGGATCCAGGAGTGACTACCATCATCATTGCCTTTAGTATCACCAGTTGGTTGGGAATGGCTCGTTTGGTAAGAGGGCAAGTATTACAATTAAAAGAACAAGAGTTTATATTGGCAGCCCGTACTTTAGGGGCAAATACTTCAAGAATTATCATGAAACATTTAATTCCTAATACTTTGGGACCTATTATTGTTGATATGACTTTGACTATACCATCGGCTATTTTTGGGGAGGCCTTCCTAAGCTATATCGGTTTAGGGGTTAGACCACCTAATGCTAGCTGGGGGATATTAGCCAATGACGGAGCTAGGGTGATGAGATTTTATCCCTATCAATTGATTATACCAGCGATTCTTATTAGTATTACCATGTTATCATTTAACTTATTTGGAGATGGGCTTAGAGATGCTTTAGACCCACGCCTAAGAAAATAAAGGAGGGAGCCAAGTGGAAAAAAAGGAAAATGTATTAGAAGTAAAAGACTTGCAAGTATCCTTTGATACCTATGCAGGTGAAGTACAAGCAGTTCGTGGCGTATCCTTCCATATTGAAAAAGGTGAAGCGGTTGCCATAGTAGGAGAATCCGGCTGTGGGAAAAGTGTAACTGCCCAATCGATTATGAGACTTATACCTATGCCTCCAGGAAGAATTAAAGGTGGTCAGGTATTGTTTGGTGATAAGGATTTGACAAAGCTTTCAGATAAAGCCATGGAAGGCATTAGAGGTTCTGATATAGGAATGATCTTCCAAGATCCGATGACCTCCTTAAACCCAACCATGTCTGTGGGAAAGCAGATTACTGAAGGATTGATGAAGCATCAGCATATGAATAAAGCTGATGCAGCAAAAAAAGCCATTGAAATGTTGAAGGTTGTAGGTATACCCAATCCAGAAACAAGGGCTCAGCAATTCCCTCATCAGTTTAGTGGAGGAATGAGACAAAGAGCTATGATTGCTATCGCTCTGGCAAGTAATCCCAAATTGCTTATTGCCGACGAACCTACCACTGCCCTTGATGTAACTATTCAAGCCCAGATCTTAGATTTAATGAAGGATCTACAAAAACAATTGGATACTTCGATTATCTTGATCACTCATGATTTAGGGGTTGTGGCCCAGGTAGTTCAAAGGGTTATTGTAATGTATGCAGGGAAAATTGTAGAAAGTGGTCCTGTGGATGAAATATTTAAAAATCCAAGACATCCCTATACTTGGGGATTGATGAAATCAGTGCCTAGATTGGATTTGGAAAATAAGGAAGAGTTAGATCCTATTGAAGGAACACCACCGGACTTGTTTGCGCCTCCAGCAGGGTGCCCCTTTGCATCCCGGTGTGAGTATGCCATGAATATCTGTAAGAAGCATATGCCTGAGGCAGTAGAAGTAGGCAAAGACCATAAGGTGGCTTGTTGGTTAGAACACCCCCTAGCACCAAAAGTTGAAAACCCTGTAAAGAAAGGGGGCAAATAATCATGAATGGAAGAAAAAAGCTTGTTGAAATAAAAAATTTGAAAAAGCACTTTGTCGTTGGGAAAGATGCGGTATTGAAGGCAGTAGACGGCATTAATTTTGATATTTATGAAGGAGAAACTGTGGGACTGGTTGGAGAATCCGGTTGTGGAAAATCCACCGCGGGGAGAACCATTATCCGATTATATGATGCCACAGAAGGGCAAGTTGTTTTTGGCGGAAAAGATATTCATTCTATGAATAAGGAAGAATTAAAAGGTTTCGCTAAGGAAACCCAGATGATCTTCCAAGATCCCTATGCATCTTTAAATCCTCGTATGACTGTAGGAGATATTGTAGGGGAAGGGATAGATATTCACGGACTTTATAAGGGCAAAGAAAGAATGGCTAGAATATATGAATTATTAGAAATTGTTGGCCTAAATAAGGAACATGCCAGTCGTTTCCCCCACGAATTTAGTGGTGGACAAAGACAACGTATCGGGATAGCAAGGGCTCTTGCCATAGAGCCTAAGTTCATCATTTGTGATGAGCCTATTTCCGCTCTGGATGTGTCTATTCAGGCTCAAGTTGTTAACTTATTAATAAAATTACAAAAAGAGATGGGTCTTACCTATTTATTTATTGCCCATGATCTTAGCATGGTAAAGCATATCTCTGATCGAATAGCGGTTATGTATTTGGGACATATTATGGAACTTACTACCAGTGAAGAGTTATACAATAATCCATTACATCCCTATACCCAAGCTTTACTTTCGGCTATACCTATTCCTGATCCTGAGATTGAGAAGAAAAGAGAAAGAGTTATTCTTGAAGGAGATGTACCTAGTCCTATTAATCCTCCTCAAGGTTGTAAATTTGTAGGAAGATGTAAATATGCTATGGACATATGTCACCAGGTAACTCCTGAATATAAAGAAGTGAAACCAGGACATTTTGTAGCCTGTCATTTAATGGATCAATAATAATCACCAGCATTATGCTGGTGATTTCTTATATCTGTAAAAGCTTAGAAGTAGATAGGTTGTGGAGAATGGTCTTTGTGCTGTTCTGAAGATTTCAAGTGGAGGTGATATCATGAAATTGTTGAAAAACAGGGGTATTATAGTCGTGATACTGATGATTGTTGCTATTTTATTTTTTCATACATATCAATGGGCAGAATTTTATAGTACTAGACCATGGGATAAATGGAGTAGAGAACAAAGTATTGGCACTACTTTTTATAATCGACCACCTTTGATTACCTCAGATAAGAACAATCATAGCATAATTCTTTATGATTTAGAAAAGGATATGGATGCTGTTGTTTTGGCTGATGATGGAGAAGTGGATTATACCAAGCAGATAAAGCCACCCTATGAGAAAATAGATAGGGTAAAAAAGAAAATGATATTAGGGAATCAGCTTATTTGGCAAGAGGGAGATGCTTTATACCAGGCCTCCTTTACAAAAGAATCTCTTGAGTTTGGAAGCAGGAAGGTAGTAGAAGAAAAAGGAATTATAGACTTTGAGATCCTCCAAGAGGAGAAACTATTATTGGTAGCCACGGAACATAATCTGAAAATTTTAACTCAAGAGAACACCGAGGAAATATTCAATTTGAAAGTCAAGGATAAAATGAAAAAAATAGCTCTATCCAGTGATGAAAAGGGCAATGTTTATATTGCTTATTCCTTGCAAAAAGACGAGGTAACCGATGATATCTATGTCCTGCAGTTGCAGGTTAAGGATAAACACATAAAAACCGTACAAAATACTAAGGTACATACTGTGGAATATCTTTATAAATATACAATGGGGGATTTAAAGATTACCTCTTTATCTGAGGACTTATACCTGTGGTATACCGAAAATAAATGGGATAGTCGAGGTGCAGAATCCTATGGTGAGTATATTTATTTTCCCGAGATAAATAGTTTAACAGAAAAAAAAGTACAAAAAATAGAATTACCTATTATGTGGGGAAAGGCAAGTCAATATACTACAAAAATCAACCCTGTTGGCCATGACTCCACTGTAGATCTATATTTAGCCAGTGAATGGGCGGATACCCGTAGAGAGAATGGGAATGATGTCTTTGTAGTACATTTTAATAAAGGTGAAATGATAGAATACCAAAGAATAACTTCGACCGACTATACCTCAAATCATCCGAAGGTTTTGTCTGATGATACCAATACATTATTGGTGTGGACAGATATTAGGGCTTCTCGAGAGTATGAGGTAAAGATAGCATCCACCAATCCCCAGGCTATAGAAAAATTCTCAGGCGTTACCCAAGAGGACTGGATAAAAGGATTGGGGATTTCCCTGATGGCACTGGCCTATGGTCTTTTATACCTATTGACCCGGGCTATCTACCAGATTCCCTCCCTCATGCTTGTTGGGGCAGCAGAATTTTTTAATATAGGAAAACTAAGAGAGAAAAAATATTTACTTTTAGGCCTGGGAGGGCTTGTCTATAACATTATTAAGATTTTTACCTTTGATTTTTATTATAGACCCTTAGCCTTAGAAATCATGCCTTCAAGTCTTCAGTTTTCAGGGAGCATGTTGATTATTCCTATAGTGACAAGCATAATATCCTTACTCCCTATTTACTTATTTGATAGAGATGAAAGAAATAAAGGGCAAAAGATAAGCGCTATTGGGTTATATCTTTTCTATATACTCTTTGATACTTTACTGACCAATTTAATCTATACACCCTATCTGGTAGCCTGATGAAGCCAGCACACATTACCCTCCTTATACATAAGATGATAGAAAATCTTATTTAAGGAGGGCTTTATATTGCAAATTACAATGTTACACTGGACCTATGTCATCATAATATTGGTTATATTGGCCATTATGATTATGCGTAAGGATATCGTAATTCCCAGTATAGTAGGAGTATTTATTATGGGAGTAATAGGTACTCAATCTATAGTCGGCGGAATTAGGGGAATGTTTGATGGCTTAATTGTGGCAGGTATTGAGTTAATTGGCGTAATATTTATTATCTCCATAATTGTATCTATGTCAAAAATGTTAGAAGATATAGGAGCAAATGCCTTGATGGTAGCACCAGCTGCCAAAATTATTAAAAATCCTAATATTGCTTTTTGGTTTGCTGGTATTGCCATGTTGCTTATCTCATGGTTCTTCTGGCCTTCGCCAGCTACGGCTCTAGTAGGAGCAGTATTATTACCTGTAGCATTAAAGGTGGGATTACCTGCTATTGGTGTAGCTGTAGCCATTAATCTCTTTGGTCACGGAATAGCCTTATCCAGTGACTACATTATTCAAGGGGCACCTACCATAACAGCATCAGCTGCAGGGGTAGAAGTCACTGACATCATGGTAAAGGGGATCCCTTTAGTGGTGGTTATGGGTGTTGTAACGGTGATAGCAGCCTTTATATTGCTAAAAAGGGATATGAAAAACGGCAAAATAGAAACAAAGCAAGCCCTAGATGAATTCAAAGAAATAGATCCATCAGAAATAAGACCAGTAGCAAAATGGGCGGCATATACTGTACCCTTAGCCTTTGCCCTAGATATTGTTATTATGTTTGCCTTTAACTTAACAGGAGGAGATGCAACAGCTTTGGTAGGGGGAACAGCTAGCGCCATATTAATTATTTTCACCATTTTGGCCCACGGAAAGCAGTCCTTAGATAAAGTATCAACATATGTTATACAAGGTTTTAAATTTGGTATGGAAATCTTTGCCCCTATTATTCCCATTGCTGCCTTTTTCTATATGGGAGAAATTGAACCCATCCAAGCCGTTTTCGGAGAGGGGATATTACCAGCCGGTAGCCAGGGTATCCTTTCGGATATGGGAAATTTATTGGCCAATAGCGTACCTCTAAACACGCCAATGGTAGCCATTACTGAAACGGTGGTAGGGGGTATAACAGGATTAGATGGATCTGGATTCTCTGGGATGTCCTTAGCCGGTTCACTAGCCAAGGTTTTCGGCACTGCGGTTCAGGGGAGTATTGCAGTTCTAGGAGCTTTAGGGCAAATTGCAGCAATTTGGGTAGGAGGAGGAACCATTGTACCCTGGAGTGTCATTCCTGCTGCAGCGATTTGTAGAGTAGATCCTATGGATTTGGCTAGAAGAAACTTCTATCCCGTTATGATTGGGTTAGGAGTCACCACGATTGTAGCCATGTTTTTAATTTAAATCCTGATTAGAGAGAAGATAGATGTTAGATCAATGATAGATATAAGCAGCAGCCATTGTGCAGTTTTACTTCATTGCTTTCTATCATCTATCTCTAAAAATAAAATGCTAAGTATAAGACCTTAAGATTCCTTAGGCAGGGTAGAAGGGGATTTTAAGGTTTCTTTATGCCTTCGTTCTTTGAAAAAACCACAATCCTGATCAGCTGTACATGCAGTAGTTTTTACATGATCCAATGAGCATTTCCCATCCTCCTCGTAAATACAAGTAGCTGTACAATTAATAATGGTCAAAAAAACCACCTCCTATGAAAATAGTTTGTCCAGAATGAGAAAAATAATAACCCTACAAAATCTATAAATATTACCATATTTCAAGGCAATAATAAAAATGTGCAACACTTATGGATGATCTATAGGGAAATAACTCGGATTTTTAATAAAAAATACTAAGGAACTACAATCAAAGGAAGGTGTAATTTTTATTAAGATTTCAACTTATTTCCCTATCGATCATCTACTTACGGTAAAAAGAAAGGAGTTATTCAGTGATTTTTCCACATTATGAAAAAACAAAGATGGTATACCATCTCGTAAATATTAATTATTTACAAGAGATATTGGATACTGGAATATCTATGGAAGGAAGAAGTAATTCCTCAGGGAATAAATATTTTTATTTTAATGAGTTTTTGGATCAATATAAACCCAATAATATTCCCCCATGGGTTATAAGGAAAAAAGCTATATTTGCTTCCCTGAATTTTAAAAAAGATACTCATTGGCATTCCCATTCTGCTTTATTGGCCATGAAAATTCAGGAGGATAAATGCTGGATTGCCAATGAAAATTTAGCTAATGAAATTTATGATCCTTTTATTTTACAGGATATCCAACAATTCAACCAGGCTAAAAAATACATGGAGAAGTTTGGGGATCGGCGAGCTTGGGAATATTGGGAAAATTCCCTATCCTTTAAGGAAAATCTGACCATAAAAAGGGATTTGAGGGAGAACTATGATGAGGAAGTCATGATCTTTCATGATATTGCTCCCCGAGATATACAATGTCTGATGATAGTCACTGATCACTGTGAGTTTACACCTTCAAAATGGCAACAGCACTACAAAAAAATTAGCCAATAGAAAAGGACTGACTTCCTATACAACAAGAAACTATGTAATCAGTGATGGACTTGTAGTATAATAGGGCATGAACAGCATGAAAGGATGATGATCTTGGAAATCGGGAAATTACCTACACATTTATTAGAACAAAATATACTTTCCAAAATACAGCCTCAAAGAAAAGAAATATTAGTGGGAGCAGGTGTTGGGGAAGATTGTAGTGTTATTGATTTTGGAGAAGAAATATGTGTTCTGTCCACTGATCCCATCACGGGAGCAATAGATTCTATAGGAAAGCTCGCCATACATATTTCCTGTAACGATGTAGCCTCCAATGGGGTGGAACCTCTGGGGATTTTATTAACCATTTTAGCGCCGGAGAACTCGAATATAGAGGATATTTCCCAGGTCTTAAATGATGCAAAAAAAATAGCCCGGGCTTTAAATGTAGAAATCATTGGTGGACATACAGAAGTGACCACTGCCGTAAACCGTATGGTGGTTTCTACTACCTGTATAGGAAAGGGGAAAAAACGCCATATGATCACCAGCAACGGTGCAAAATACGGTGATGATGTTATTATGACCAAATGGGCAGGGCTAGAGGGCACAGCTATTTTAGCCCGAGATAAGAAAAGAGAATTAGAAGATGTTATTGATGAGGAAAAATTACAAGAAGCCATGAATTTTATGGAGGACATAAGCGCAGTACAAGAGGGAATATTGGCAGGAAAAGTAGGTGTCACGGCTATGCACGATGTTACAGAGGGAGGAATATTAGGAGCTCTTTGGGAACTAGCCGAGGCCTCTCAAGTAGGGGTGGAAATTCAAGAAGAACAAATCCCCCTTAAAAAAGTTACCCGGGAAATATGTCAGCACTTTCGTATTGATCCCCTAGGACTGATATCCAGTGGGGTTATGGTGATGACCACCAATCATACTGAGAAACTATTGGCAAAATTCAAGGAAAAAGGATTGCAGGCTACAGTGATAGGGAAGGTGATAGAAGGGAAATCGGTAATAGTCAGGAATGGCAAAAAAATACCTCTCCAACCTCCTAAAAGTGATGAGCTTTTCAAAGTGATATAGTATGACCTCTACCGCACCTTTTCTTGCAAGGCATATTTTGATTGAAACCTGAAATAGGTATGGTAAAATAAAACAGACACTTAAAATACCTTATTCATTCATACTCATTACTTCTCTTTAATATAAATGTTAAAAGGAAGAATATTGCATGCTGCTTTGTTTCTAACTATGCAATTTCACCTAGCATGATATAAGGAGGGAAGTTAATGAAGAAGGGGGTTTATTTTTTATTATTACTATTGGTGTTTTCTCTCTTGCTTGCAGGCTGTCGTAACCCTGTTGACATATTTAAAAGCTATGTCTTTGGAGAACCAGAGCAAGAAGAGAACCCCTTGGATGAAGACCTGTCCATAGAGGACGTGGAAAACTTGGAAGTACCGGATGAAAATAGTCGCCAAACAACACTTTATTATACCGATAGCACGGGATATGTGGTACCCGTTGTCAGGCAGATACCTAGAGTGGAAGGAATTGCTGTAGCAGCTTTAAATGCATTGGTGGATAGTCCAGAAAATAGAAGTGATTTAAAAGCTCTAGGACTACAACCCGTGTTGCCTGCCAATACAGAAATTGAACTCGCCATTAAAGAAGGTGGTTTAGCAAATGTAAACCTCACTGGCGAAGTATTGAAGGTGGAAAGTAAGGACCAGGAAGAAAAAATGGTTATGGCTGTTGTATATACTTTAACTGAATTTGAAACAATAGATAATGTACAAATTATGGTAGATAATAAGATATTAGAAACACTAACCTATGGCACAGATGTAAGCCAGCCCATTGGGCGAGGAAATATCAATGCACTTAATAATGATATAGAAGGTGAACATGCAAAGATGACCCTATATCTATATAATAATCCCACAGGGCAATATACATATTTTGTCCCAGTGACGAAAAAAGTTGCGGCCAACGCAAGGAATATTGAGTCTGCTGTAAAAGAATTAATATCTTCTAAAGGCGAAATTGCAGAACTTCAATTGAATATTCCTGAGGGGACTACAGTTTATGGGGTGAACATTGAATCAGGAGTAGCCTACGTGAATTTTTCTGAGCATTTATCCAAAATGGAGGATGTGGAGGAAATGAAAAATATAGCAAAGGCCGTTGGACTTACTCTAAAGGAATTTGAAGGGGTAACAGGAGTAAGACTTATGGTAGAAGGGAAAGCAATCAGTCAATTGGGTAGTGATCCAATAACAATTCCAACTTTTGCAAATACTTATTAAGAAAAAGATAATGGGTAGAAGGTAGAGGGGAGAAGGCAGAAAGAAATGTAAATCCTCTATCATCTACCTGTATTATTCATAAAGGAGTGGACAAGATGGTAAGAAGTGATGGAAGAAAAAATGATGAACTAAGGGAAATAAGGATTACTAGAAACTATTTGAAGCACCCTACGGGCTCTGTTCTTATAGAGGCAGGGGATACTAAGGTAATATGTGCGGCTATGGTGGAAGAAAAGGTACCACCTTTTTTAAAGGGAGCTGGGCAGGGATGGATAACAGCAGAATATAGTATGTTGCCAAGCTCTACCCATCATAGAAAAATAAGAGAATCCAGTAGGGGAAAGGTAGAAGGGCGTACTCAAGAAATTCAACGTTTAATCGGTAGAGCATTGCGTTCGGCGGTAAACTTAAAAGAGCTAGGAGAACGGACGATATGGATTGATTGTGATGTTATTCAAGCTGATGGTGGTACTAGGACAGCCTCTATTACTGGTGGATTTGTTGCCATGGTAGATGCATTAAATAAACTGATACAGGAGAAAAAATTAGAAAAGTTACCTATAAATAATTTTGTGGCTGCAGTTAGTGTAGGTGTGGTGGAGGAAGAGGCGAGGCTAGATCTTTGCTACCTGGAAGACTCCAGTGCCAAGATAGATATGAATATCATTATGACGGATAAAAATGAGTTTATCGAAATTCAGGGGACCGGAGAAGAAGCACCCTTTAGCAAAGATGAATTATCAAAATTATTAGAATTAGGAGAAAAGGGTGTAATGGAACTCATTCAAAAACAAAAGAGTGCTTTAGGTGAAATTTTTCATGAGGAAAAACATATGGAATAAAATTCCTTATACATTTTCCTTGAAAAATGATTAGAACAAAAATTTTAGGATAAATAACATATGATATCAGGAGGAGCCTATGAGTGAATTAAATATAATAATAGCTTCAGGCAATGCCCATAAGGTAGAAGAGGTAAAATCTATTTTATCTCCCTTGGGTTTTAGAGTCACATCTATGCAGGAAGAAGGAATAGGCATAGATGTAGAAGAGAAGGGGCAAACCTTTGAAGAAAATGCCCTAATCAAGGCCCACGCTCTTAGTAAATATACAGATAAAATTGTGTTAGCTGATGATTCAGGTCTAATGGTAGACGCATTAGAGGGGGCACCGGGAGTATATTCCGCCAGATATGCAGGAGAGCATGGTAATGACAGAAAAAACAATGAAAAGCTACTGACAGAATTAGAGGGAATTCCACTAAAAGATAGAAGTGCAAGATTTTATTGTGCCATAGCGGTTGTTTATCCTGAGGGAGGGGAAATTGTGGTGACAGGTAAATGTGAAGGTGTTATCGCATATACACCCCAGGGAGAAAATGGTTTTGGGTATGATCCTTTATTTTATGTTCCCGAATTCAACAAGACTTTTGGTCAGCTAGAGGATGAAGAAAAAAATAAAATTAGTCATCGAGCTATAGCACTTAAAAACCTAAAAAAAATTTTGGAAAAGAGAAAAGAAAGGGAGGGTGCAAGTTGAAGATAGGGGTAATTAGTGACAGCCATGGAAATCTCACCCTAGCTCAACAGGCTATAGAAAAAATGGGGGAAGTGGATCTATATATTCATCTAGGGGACTATATAAAGGATGCACAGGAGTTATTTGGGAGATTGAATAAAACCTATATTGCTGTAAAAGGCAATTGTGATCTTACAGATGATGAAGAAGAAATGGTCATTGAGCTCAACGGGAAAAAGTTTTTTATTAGCCATGGTCACAAATACCATATAAAATATGGATATAATAATATCTATTATAAGGCCTTAGAATGGGATGCCGATGTAGTGCTCTTTGGCCATACCCATATGCCTGTAAGTATTTGGTATCAGGGGATATTATTTCTAAACCCTGGGAGTACCACATATCCAAGGGGAGTGTCTAATGCTACCTATGGTATTATTGAAATCGAAGAGGGGGAAATCTACCCTCAAATCTATGAACTATAATCTGTCTAAAATGCACGTGAAGGATCTTGGATTTTATATGAACAATAAATTTATGATGATGAAAAATTACAGTTTACAAATCAATGGATATAGTATATAATAAAATATCGTTAGGGGTAACCATAGAAAGTTATCCCCATAACAAATAAAGAAATATTAAAAAAAGCTATTGACAACTTTATAGATATGGGTTATACTAAATCTTGTCGCTAAGACGGCATGAAATCGAGGTGTAGCGCAGTTTGGTAGCGCACATGGTTTGGGACCATGGGGCCGGGGGTTCGAATCCCTCCACCTCGACCATTTAATCCAAAATATCTTACCCAGATATGCATTAACAATATGCGCGGGTGTAGCTCAGTGGTAGAGCCCTGGCCTTCCAAGCCAGTTGCGAGGGTTCGATCCCCTTCACCCGCTCCATTAATTTGTGCCTGTAGCTCAGCTGGATAGAGCAACGGCCTTCTAAGCCGTAGGTCCGGGGTTCGAATCCCTGCAGGCACGCCATTACAATTTTATCATGGTGGGTATAGCTCAGTCGGTTAGAGCGCCAGATTGTGGCTCTGGAGGCCGTGGGTTCGAATCCCATTACTCACCCCATTTATACTTGTCGCTGGGGTATAGCCAAGTCGGTAAGGCACCAGACTTTGACTCTGGCATTCGTAGGTTCGAGTCCTGCTACCCCAGCCATTTTATTTAAAATTATTCTATGATTTGACGCATTTGCCCAGTTGGTATGGGCAGAAAGCCAAAATCATATTAAATCGTAACAATGACACTTAATATCTACCTGACCCATTAGCTCAGTCGGTAGAGCACCTGACTTTTAATCAGGGTGTCCGGCGTTCGAGTCGCCGATGGGTCACCATCTTTATTTATTTTATCTGCGGGAGTGGCGGAATTGGCAGACGCGCTAGACTTAGGATCTAGTGTCAAATGACGTGCAGGTTCAAGTCCTGTTTCCCGCACCATTTTAATCAACATGCGGAAGTGGCTCAGTGGTAGAGTATCGCCTTGCCAAGGCGAGGGTCGCGGGTTCAAATCCCGTCTTCCGCTCCATAATGCGCGGGTGTAGCTCAGTGGTAGAGCCCTGGCCTTCCAAGCCAGTTGCGAGGGTTCGATCCCCTTCACCCGCTCCATTTTTATAAAAAGCATATAATATGCGCCCATAGCTCAGCTGGATAGAGTTACAGACTTCGAATCTGGAGGTCGTAGGTTCGAATCCTACTGGGCGCGCCATAAACGTTGGGGTATAGCCAAGTCGGTAAGGCACCAGACTTTGACTCTGGCATTCGTAGGTTCGAGTCCTGCTACCCCAGCCATTTTTTTATGTAAAACCAGATGAGCGGTAAAAACTTCATTATTATCATTAGAGAAGGGCACAATAGAATTGTGGTCTTTTTTGCATACTATAAAGGATTTTACAATATATATCCCTTACATACTTGATTGTTGGATAAATAAAAGATTTGTGTTATAATGTAGTAGCTAAAAATATATAATTTTGTAAATTTTTACAGAAGGATAAGATATAGGGAGGAAAGCATAAATGAGTTCAAAAATGGAAAAGATAGAAAACAATGTAGCTACCCTTGAGATTTTGGTATCTCCTGAAGATTTTGGGAAAGCTATGCAAAAGGCTTATAAGAAAAACGTAAAGAGATTTAATATCCCAGGTTTTAGAAAAGGGAAAGCCCCTATGAAAATTATTGAAGTGCAATATGGAGAAGGTGTTTTTTATGAAGATGCCTTTGATTTTGTTTTTCCAGAAGCCTATAAAAAAGCAATAGAGGAAAATAATTTAGAGCCTGTAGCAAGACCAGATATAGACATCGAAGCCATGAGTAGAAAAGAAGGAGTTGTCATTAAAACTACTGTAGCTCTAATGCCCGAAGTTGAATTAGGAGAATACAAAGGAATAGAAGTAGAGAAAAAAGAGTATAATGTTACAGATGAAGATGTTGAGAAAGAATTAGAAGCTATGCAAGAAAAAAATGCTCGATTAGTAGCTATAGAAGATAGACCAGTAAAAGAAGGAGATACAGTCATCATAGACTTTAAAGGATTTGTGGATGGTGAGGCCTTTGAAGGTGGAGAGGGCAATAACTATTCTCTAGAGATTGGATCTGGTCAATTTATTCCAGGGTTTGAAGAACAATTAGTAGGGGTAAATGTAGGGGAGGAAACTAAGGTAGAAGTAAACTTCCCAGAAAGCTATCATTCAGAAGAATTAGCCGGAAAACCAGCAGTTTTTGAAGTCAAGTTAAATGAAGTAAAAGAAAAAGAATACCCTGCTTTAGATGATGAGTTTGCAAAGGATGTTAGTGAATTTGATACTTTAGATGAATTAAAGAATGATATTCAGAAAAACATCCAAGAAAGAGAAGAACATAGGATTAAACATGAAATTGAAGATGAAGTTATCG
The DNA here is from genome assembly GCF_024622505.1 of Irregularibacter muris. Classification (NCBI taxonomy): domain Bacteria; kingdom Bacillati; phylum Bacillota; class Clostridia; order Eubacteriales; family Eubacteriaceae; genus Irregularibacter; species Irregularibacter muris. The sequence goes on along the minus strand of NZ_JANKAS010000005.1, from coordinate 48,997 downwards.
CCAAGGTAATTGAAAATGCTTCTATGGAAATTCCCGAAGCTATGGTGGAAATGGAAGTAGAAAGAATGTTAGAAGATTTCGATTACCAACTAAGGATGCAGGGTATTAATCTAGATGACTACTTCAAATACACCAATGTAGATGAAAGTCAATTTAAAGACAATCTAAAAGGCGATGCAGAAAAGAAACTTAAAACAGATCTTACCTTGGAAAAAATTATTGAAGTAGAAAATATTGAAGCTACAGAGGAAGAATTAGAGGAAGAAATGGAAACCTTGGCAAAACAATATGGTCAGGAAGTAGAGAAATTAAAGAAAGATTTTAAAGATACTCAAATTAATTATGTGAAAGATACTATAAAAAGAAGAAAGTCTATTGCCTTTTTAATGGAAAATAGTAAAACCGTATAATTAATGGGTATTTAAGGAGGAGATAATATGAGTTTAGTACCAATGGTTGTGGAGCAAACCAATAGAGGAGAAAGATCCTACGATATCTATTCAAGATTATTAAAGGAAAGAATTATTTTCTTAGGTTCAGAGGTTAATGATGTTACAGCCAGTTTAGCTGTTGCTCAGATGTTGTTTTTAGAGGCAGAAGATCCTGATAAGGACATTCAATTGTATATTAATAGTCCAGGAGGTTCTGTAACAGCTGGCTTTGCCATATATGACACCATGCAATATATCAAATGTGATGTATCCACTATCTGTATTGGTATGGCAGCCTCTATGGGGGCTTTCCTATTGACCGCTGGGGCAAAAGGCAAAAGATTTGCCCTACCTAATAGCGAAATAATGATTCACCAACCTCTTGGAGGTGCTAGAGGGCAAGCAACAGATATCCAAATTCATGCAGAACAAATCCTTAAAATTAAAAACAAATTGAATGATATTCTAAGCAACCGAACAGGGCAACCCTTAGAGAAAATTCAAAGAGATACAGAAAGAGATTACTTTATGTCTGCTGACCAAGCTAAAGAATATGGTATCATTGATCAGGTGATTACCTCCAATAAATAATGTCTTAATTAATGAGGTGAAGCGATGTCAAGATTTGATGACAAAAAACAATTGAAATGTTCTTTCTGCGGAAAGTCTCAAGATCAGGTAAAACGTTTGGTAGCAGGGCCTGGCGTTTATATATGTGATGAGTGCATTGAACTATGCCAGGAGATTATTGAGGAAGAATTTGACGAAGAGTTTGATACCCAGTCTAGGGAAATTCCAAAACCAATGGAAATCAGAAGTATTCTTGATGAATATGTAGTTTCCCAAGACAGGGCGAAACGATCTTTGTCAGTAGCTGTATACAATCACTACAAAAGAATAAATTCCGAATTAAAAAATGATGATGTTGAAATACAAAAGAGCAATATTCTTATGTTAGGTCCTACAGGTTCAGGGAAAACCTTGCTAGCACAAACCCTAGCCAAGATATTAAATGTACCCTTTGCCATAGCGGATGCTACTTCTCTCACAGAAGCTGGTTACGTAGGGGAAGATGTAGAAAATATTCTGCTCAAGCTTATTCAAGCAGCTGATTATGATATTGAAAGAGCAGAAAGAGGAATTATCTATATTGATGAAATTGATAAGATTGCTAGAAAATCTGAAAATCCCTCTATTACCAGAGATGTTAGTGGTGAAGGTGTGCAACAGGCTCTTTTAAAGATATTAGAAGGTACTGTAGCTAGTGTTCCTCCTCAGGGGGGAAGAAAGCATCCCCATCAAGAATTTATCCAAATTGATACCAGCAATATTTTATTTATTTGTGGTGGAGCCTTCGATGGAGTAGACAAAATTATAGAAAAGCGCATTGGTACAAACTCCATGGGCTTTGGGGCAGAAGTAAAAAGTAAACAACAAAAAAGTGTAGGAGAATCATTAAAGCATATCTTGCCCCAGGATTTATTACGATATGGCCTTATACCAGAGTTTGTTGGTAGAGTACCTGTAATCGTAACTTTAGATTCCTTGGATGAGAAAGCTTTAGTTGAGATTTTACTTGAGCCCAAAAATGCCTTGGCAAAACAATATAAGAAATTATTTGAAATGGATGGGGTTAAGTTAGAATTTGATGAAAAAGCTCTTCAAGCTATAGCCCAAAGGACCATAGAGCGAGAAACAGGGGCCAGAGGTCTTAGAGCGATCCTAGAAGAAATCATGCTAGGAGTGATGTATGAAATTCCTTCTAGAGATGAAGTGGAAAAATGTATTATCACCGAAGAGACCATTACCAAGGCTTCAGAGCCTACACTAGTTGTTAGTGAAGCAAATGCAAAGAAAAAGAACAAAACATCTTCAAAGGATGGAGAAAGCAATCCTGAAGAAAGTGTTTCATAAGTATAAAAGGCAATCATCTAGGTATGATTGCCTTCTTTGTTGCTAAGAAAAGGATAAATATTAAAACCTAGAGAATACTATTTATACAAGTCTAAGGGTTTTAGTAGACATTGACTGGGTAGGATAAAGAACAGGGGGATGGTTTGATGAAGGCTTTAACCATAGCTGTTCTGATTTTTTTTGCTCTAAGTATTTTTATCTTATATATAGAAAAAACCAAAATATTTTGGAAGAAGAACAAAAAAATAATAGAGATGACAAAGCTTAGGAAAGAAAGATCTTACAGACTAGACAAGCCCCTTCACAAAAAAATAGAAGGAAAGCTGAAAAAGGAAATACATAGTCAGGAGGATAAAAGAAATTTGTTGCAGAGTTTTATGGAGGCAACAGAATTTTATATGGAAGAGGATAGTCAAGTAGAGCTTATTCATAGGGCCAAGAACTTTAATGAGCTATTATATTCCTTTAGCATTCTCATGCAAAGGGCACTTAATCAGGGGAGAACCTTTGCTGTTTTGGAGGACGTAAAATATATTCCCCCTCTCTTATTTACCTTTGATAAAAGTCAAATAGGGATAATCTATACCTTAGGAACAATAGAAGGGGAAATAAAAAAGATCAAAATACAATGTTGTGCTGTCCCCGTCGGTAGAAGAAAAGGCAGAATAATATCTGGCGAGATGATAGATATTTCTCCTTTTCCCCTAGGAGATTTCATAAAAGACTATGATATCTTTATAAAATTTTATCCCCAAAAACCTGAAAATCATGGACAATGGGAAGCTGGCCTTATTGTATCTATATATAGTGCAATAATCAATAAAGCTTTACCCCCATCAACCCTAATCCTGGGGGGGATAGATAAAAAAGGAAAACTACAAGCTGTATCTAACATGAATAATCTAGTGAAAATCTTGGCAAAGGAGAATAGGTCCAGCATTTTTTATCCCCGGGATAATGAAAAAGACATGAAAAACCTATCTAAGGATATTTCTTCCCATTCATTTAAAGCTATAAAACACATTGAAGAAATCATCACCAGATTAGAAATTTATAATCAATAAAGGGTGTGAATCTTGGGATATACATGGATTTCATTGAAAAGAGGGAGGATAAAGGTTATAATATTTGAGTCAGTGTCTAAAGAATGGGCAATAGAAAAAGTAAGAAGGATAAATAGAAATGAACTAGTCTAACAAGTTAATATTCAAAACATAGATAAATTTTATCAATAGAACGGAGTGAAAACTATGGAGGAGAAAATAAAGGAAATCAATGAATACAAACTACCGATTATTCCCCTACGGGGATTATGTGTGTTTCCTGAAATGGTAATCCACTTTGATGTAGGGAGAGAAAAATCTATCCGAGCGTTAGAGGAAGCCATGGTAGGGGACCAAAGGGTATTTTTAGTCACCCAAAAAGATGCTGAAATTGATGATCCCCAAAAGGAAGATATCTATCCTACGGGAACCATTGCCCAAATCAAACAATTATTGAAAATGCCTGGCAATATCATTAGAGTGTTAGTAGAAGGACAAAATAGAGGCTCCATAAAGGAAATCCTGCAGGAAGAACCCTATATGATGGGTGAAATTGAAAATGTAGTTTATGAAGAGACAAAAGACAAAGAAAGTGAAGCCCTTATACGATTAGTTATTGATAGATTTCAAGATTATATGAAACTAAGCAAAAAGGTATTGCCCGATACTCTTTTAACCATCTCCACTATAGAACAATGTGGTCAGCTGGCAGATATTATCATCACCAATCTAGAATTGGATATTGAAGAACAGCAGGAAATACTAGAAACTTTTCAGCCTAAAAAACGCTTAGAATTATTATATGGTAAACTTATAAAAGAAATAGAAATTCAGCAAATCGAGAGAAACATCGATGACAAAGTAAAAAATCATATTGATAAAATACAAAAAGAATACTATTTAAGAGAACAGATGAAAATTATCCAAGATGAGCTGGGGGAAGATGAGTCGACTACTTCTGTGATAGAAAATTATAAAAATAAAATGGACCAACTTGAGCTACAGGGGGAGGTAAGGGAAAAAGTTGAACGAGAATTAAACCGTTTAGCCAAATTACCCAGTGGATCAGCGGAAACAGGAGTAATTCATAATTATGTGGAATGGATATTGGATCTACCTTGGAATAAAGAAACTGAAGATAGATTAGATATCAAAAATGCTAGAGAGATATTAGATGAAGAACACTATGCTCTTGAAAAAGTTAAGGAAAGAGTGCTAGAGTACCTGGCCATACTTCAACTATCCCAATCTATAAAGGGATCAATATTATGCTTAGTTGGACCACCGGGAGTAGGTAAAACCTCCATTGCTCGCTCTATTGCAAAGGCAGTCAATAGAAATTTTGTCAGAATGTCGGTGGGAGGTTTAAGAGATGAAGCAGAAATTAGAGGCCATAGGAGGACCTATGTAGGCGCTATACCTGGAAGAATTATTTCGGGAATAAAGCAAGCGGGGACTAAAAATCCTCTTTTCCTATTGGATGAAATTGATAAAATGAGTCAAGATTTTCGAGGAGATCCAGCATCAGCCCTGCTGGAAGTATTAGATGCTGAGCAAAATCACAGCTTTACTGACCATTATCTAGAACTTCCCTTTGATCTATCCAAGGTGATGTTTATTACCACCGCCAATTCTCTAGAGCCTATACCTAGACCGTTGTTGGATCGTATGGAAATTATTTATATTTCTGGTTATACCGAAGAGGAAAAACTGAATATTGCCCAAAAATATCTATTGCCCAAACAACTAAAGGAACACGGATTAAAAAAATCCAATATACGGATGAAAGAGGAAACCCTAAGGGATATCATTATCTCTTATACTAGAGAATCAGGAGTTAGAAATCTAGAAAGACAATTGGCTACTGTATGTCGTAAAATTGCTAAGGAAATTGTAGAGAAGGATAAGGCAAGTGTCACAGTAAATAGCAAAAATCTTTCTAAGTTTTTAGGAATTTCTAAGTATCGTTATGAAAGCATTAGAGAACAAGCAGAGGTGGGCATGGTGACAGGCCTAGCTTGGACACCTGTAGGGGGAGATACCTTGACTATTGAAGCAGTATCTATGCTAGGTAACGGAAAGTTGGCGCTTACAGGGCAACTAGGAGACGTGATGAAAGAATCTGCTAAGGCAGGAGTTAGTTATATTCGGTCTAAAACCAAAGAATTAAATATTGGTGAAGATTTTCATAAAAACTTAGATATCCACTTACACATTCCTGAGGGCGCTATTCCTAAAGATGGGCCATCAGCGGGCATCACTATGGCTACTGCTATTATATCCCTCCTCACAGGGAAACCTGTGCCCCAATATATTGCCATGACTGGAGAAATCACCCTAAGGGGTAGAGTTCTTCCCGTAGGGGGGATTAAAGAAAAGGTGTTGGCTGCCCATAGAGCTGGCATTACCACCATTATTTTACCTAAGGACAATGAAAAAGATTTGGAAGAAATCGAAAAAAATGTACGCCAAGATCTCACCTTTAGGCTAGTAGACAATATGGATGAGGTCATTCAAGAAGTATTTAAGGAAGGGATAAAAGATGAAAGTAAATAAGGCTGAAATCATCATAAGTGCAGTAGAAGAAGCCCAATATCCTTCGGATGAATTATTAGAATTTGCCCTAATAGGGCGTTCCAATGTGGGCAAATCCTCCTTTATCAATGCCATGATAAATCGTAAAGCCTTGGCCCGTACAAGCTCCCAACCGGGAAAAACCCAAACCATGAACTTTTACCTGATCAATGAAATGTTTCGTTTTGTGGATTTGCCGGGCTATGGATATGCCAAGGTGTCTCAGAAAGAAAGGGAAAAATGGGGACAAATGATTGAAAAATATCTAAGCATTCGGGAAAATTTACAATGTGTGCTTTTACTGGTGGATTTTCGTCATCCCCCTACTAGGGACGATATTGCTATGTATCAATGGTTAAAACATTTTCAGATCAAAACAGCTGTCATTGCAACCAAATTGGATAAAGTCAAAAGGTCTCAGCACCAGAAAAATAAGAAGATGATCAAAGAGGATTTACAATTAAATAAAGGGGATGCCTTATTTACCTTTTCGGCCCAAGATAAAACAGGAAAAGAAGAGATTTGGCAATTTCTTGAAGACATATTAAAGACCAATCCTGCTTAGGATTGGTCTTGACTTATATCTTCGCCCTCTATGGCATCTACAAATTCTGCCATAGTATCCCTATCTTCTATGTCTTCAGAGGATGCTTCTTGAGGTGGTTGCTCTCTATCTTCTATTGGATTTTCAATATGCTCAGGAGCGGGGGGATCTATGGTAGCTGGAGCCGGTATCTGATCAGGATGAGGTGGCGAGTCCAGTATGTCTAAAAGCTCCATAAAATTGGATTCTTTGTCTTGACCTTCTCCTTTATTCCCTTCTGTTGTCTGACTAGATTGATCGGTGCTTTTAGAAACCACATCGGCCATTTTCATGACGTCCATCATTCTGGAGAGATTTTTAAACTGGCTTAGGGTACTTGCTTTTTCCTTGGGCATAAAGGGCTCTATGGCATCAATTAAATGATTGATCTTTTGGGCATTGTCCTGAATCCCATTGATATGGGTGAAAGTATTTTGCAGGTTGTGAATATTGGTTTGTATTTCCATCATATTTTTAATTCCCTTGGAAATTTGTTGCACCTCACTATGGTAGTCCTGGTGAATAAAGGGGCTTAAATCCTCTAGAAGATTTAGAATATCACCAGGATTCTTTGAAGAGGAATCCTGTATATTGGAGGGAGAATCAAAATCTGATAAGCTATTCATATCCCTAAGTAAACCCCTCCACCGATCAAATATAGTAAGTATATATTGGTTTTTAGCATCCATATAGGGTTTTATTCGTTCCACCATACCCAAAAAGTCTTGAGGATCATGAATGTTTAAAATTGACTTTTTCCCCCTATTTTGTTTATTCTCGGATTTTTCTAGGGGAAAAGCTGGATTTTTATCCATATCTACAACAAATTCATCCCCTGAGCCATAGGATATTTCTCTTAGAGCGCCTCCCCGCCTGCTAAATTTATTAATGAGCAAAAGAAAAACAAAAAATAATAAAGCAGGATGTTGTCCTATAGGGTTGCTTTTACTTAGACCATCCGTAGTGGCTTTATTTTCTAAGATTTCTTCCTTGTTCTTATCTGCCATGTATATGCCTCCTAACCTTTAAATAATTTACAACTAGTGTTTACTAGAATATCTATTCATCACATAGGTAGGCTATAACTGAATTTTAAAATAGACCAAAAAATAGTACTACCCCATCAGATTGATGGGGTAATTGTACCTATTTACCAAAACAGAAGCCGCCGCCCCCGCCGCTGAGGAGCAAGATGACTAAAATCAGAAGTATGATGTTATCGTCTCCGAATAATCCGCCAAATCCACCACCGCAACCGTCATCATTTAATAAAAAGAACACTACTAAAATAAGCAAAATGGTATTGTCACCTTTAAAAAATCCATCTAAAAATCCAGACATTAAAATCCTCCTTTTAATAAGTATTATGGATATAAACCTTGTAACCTGAATGAATCAATTGTTGAGAAATAATTTAATCTACTTGGTAAATAAAACAACTAATAGCAAGAAGAAGAATAATAAACTTTCACTATTTTCTTCACCACACCATCCACTGTTATCAAAGAGAATGACTAATAATAAGAAGAAAAATAATAAACTTTCTTCATTTCCACGAAACATATTTGCTAAAGCCATGAACTTATTCCTCCTTATAAAATAATAAAATCAGATTAGGATTTCTACCTTACCCTCATTGGTATATTATGCAGGTAGGAGATAATTGGTGATAACAAAACCAAAAAAGATTTAAAAATAATAATGAATCGGAAAAGGGTGAGAATTTTTTATTCTCACCCTTTTCCGGTTCATTATTTTCTAGTTGCATAATATAACAACTAACAGTAAGAAGAAGAACAACAAGCTATCATTGTCTACATTATTACACCATCCGCTATTATCAAAAAGAATAACTAGGAGCAGGAAGAAAAACAGTAAGCTTTCGTCACAGCCATCTTTAAAAAATCCCATATTGAAACCTCCTCTTATTTTAATTATATAATTTTGCTCATTACATAGTATGTTTAGATGCCTAGGTTGGTGAACAGAATATCTCATCATAAGTAAATAACTCTATAGGATGAGATATGTGTCTCATCCTATAGAGTTATTTACTTTATAGTCCTTCTTAACTTATTGGAATAAGATGACTAATAACAAGAAGAAGAACAGTAAGCTTTCATCTCCATCTCCAAACCAACCACCGTTATCAAAGATAATAACAAGTAGCAGGAAGAAGAATAATAAACTCTCTTCATTTCCTTTAAAACTAGATAAGAATCCCATTCAAATCCCTCCTTTATGGATTATAATTATTTTTCTATAGCGGGGGTGTTACGGGAGTCAAAAAGAATTTTTCTTTTGTATTTATTTCCATACTATGTGTGAACAGGAAAAAGGGTGAAAATAAAAAGTCATATATGTGATAGGCAAGAATAAAATATAATACCACCGATAATTGTCACTATGGAACAACAGGATGCATAGAATAGTAAATAATAGAACAAAGGGGGAAAGACCATGGATGATAAAATGATGGAACAATTGGTTAATCAAGCAAAGGAAATGAAAAGTGAAGATAAAGAAAAATTATCCCAACAATTGGAAGAGAGATATAATAATCTTGATGGAGAAAAAAAGGATAAATTTGAAGAGATGTTCAAGCAGGTACAAGAGATAAATAAAAATTCAACTAGGGAAGAAAAAGCAAAAATGATTAATGAAATGAAGGAGCAATTAAGCCCTGAAGAGCAGAAAAAACTTCAGAAAGTAGCAAAACTTCTTAAAGGAATGTTAAAAAAATAAGAGGATTTTTAAAATGGATAAAGCACTCTTTTTTGAGATAGGAAAGTTAGTCTTGCCCTACTAGGATTAAACTTTCCTATTTCACAAGTGCGTGCGATTTTTGCACGCTTTGTCACACTAAACATATTATGTTAGTAGTAGTGTAGAAAGGAGTGGTTTATTTTATGTCTTTTTTGATACCTCTCTTCTTTTTATTTATATTAAGTGGAGCTTCTTACCGAAGGTTTATCGATAGAAGATTACAAGCTAGAATTATGGATGCACAAGAAAATGAGCAAACATCTGTAATCCTACTTTATGATGAGAAAGATACCCATCTGGAAGAAGCAATTAAAGAGCATGGGGGCAAAATAAAATATAGATTAGATATTATACAGGGCTTTGCAGTAGATTTACCTTGTAAATGTGTGGAAAAGCTTGTACGAATACCGGGAGTGACCTTTATTGCTGATGATGCAAAACTTTCTACTCTAATGGATATTGCTAGACCCACTGTGGGAGGAACTATTGCAGAAGAAAGCAATTTAACCGGCCAGGGTATAGGTATAGCTGTACTAGATACAGGTGTATATCCCCATGCAGATTTATCCCTAGGAACAAATCGTATTGTTGCATTTAAAGATTTTGTCAATGAAAAAGAATTTCCCTATGATGATAATGGCCATGGCACCCATGTAGCTGGGATAGCAGCAGGGAATGGCTATATGTCTGAGGGTAAATATAAAGGAATGGCGCCCAAGGCCAATATCCTTGGGGTAAAAGTAATGGATAAGAATGGTAGTGGAACGACTTCAGATATTGTGGCAGGAATGCAATGGGCATGGGAAAATCGTAATAGATACAATATTAGAATCGTGTCCCTTTCTATAGGGTCAGACCCTGATTTAAAAGCAGCAGAGGATCCATTGGTAAAAGGTGTGGAAGCTTTATGGGATGGTGGCATTGTTGTAGTAACTGCCGCAGGCAATTCAGGCCCTGGTAAAAGGACCATTAATTCACCGGGCATTAGTCAAAAGATCATCACCGTAGGAGCTACTGATACTCGGAGCACCATAGACAGGAAAGATGACATCATTGCAAAATTCTCCAGTCGAGGACCTACTGGGGAAAATATTCTGAAACCCGATATTGTTGCACCAGGTGTCAATATCACTTCTTTAAATAGTGATATTGACTTTATCCCGGAAAAGAGCACAAAAAGATATAGATTTAAGAAGATGACCGAACCCTATAAAGAAATGTCAGGGACATCTATGGCTACACCTATAGTATCAGGAGCCATTGCATTACTTTTAGAAAATCAAGAGCAACTAACTCCCGATGAAGTAAAAGCAAAATTGATGGATACAGCCATCTCAGTTAATGATAGAGACTATGCCCAAGGAAAAGGTCAGATCAATATAGGGAAAATAATAAAAAAATAAAGATAGAGCAACAACAAAAAGACTGCCATGGCAGTCTTTTTGTTGTGCCATAAAAGATAATCAGCAGGATAAGTTATGAAATGTGGCTTTTCATCATACTATTATATATAAATGTAAATTTAAATCCTAGAATGTATTTAGACTATAAAAAAGGAGATGATAATCATTAGAGGAAAAATTGTACTATTGGCTATGTTAATTTTAATCTTAAGTATCGCATTAGTCTCTTTTCAATATGGGCAAACATCAACAGTACGTACTATGTCTACATTTTTTTCACCTCCTGAACAGCCCCTTCCTCCCAATATAGATGAACTGCTAAAAAAGGATTATGGTAACTCAAAATATTTTGATACTCATGAAGACATTAAAATAAGCCTAGAGAAAATCATAAAGGAAAAATATTTTATCGAATATAGTTGGGTCAATGGAGAGGAAAGTTACTTTGGAATAGGATTACTTATTGAAAATGTGAACAAGAAAAAATTAAAAAAAGAAGACTTTAACTCCCTATGGATAAAGGATAATTTGGGGAATACATATACCCCTCTACCCTACCAGACCATCAATGATTTTCCTCAGGATAGACCCTTAGGGTGGAAACAATTATTTTATGGGAAATTTTCTCCCATGGATCCTCAAGCGGAAACCATGGATATTTATTTTAAATATAAAGAACATCAGTTTAAAATACCAGGTATTCCCTTATAAATAGGAGGTATAGAAAAGCAGTTTATGTTGTCAATCCGGAGGATAGTGAAGGGTCTAAGCATTTAAAGGGTTTTCAGATGCTTCACTCCACTTTGCTACATTCAGCATGACACTCAAAAAGACTTTTTCAACAGGCAGAGAAAGCGGCTAAAGCTGCTTTCTTGACTTATTTTTTGGTGTACAATAAAATAGAGCCGCAAGAATAATCAAAAGGAAGAGATCACCATGGTAAATACAAAAGAAAAAATTATAAATATAGCGGAAAAACTTCATATTGATTGCATTGGATTTGCTTCTGTAAAACCATTGGAAAATCTGAGAGAAATCCTAAGTCAACGGCAGGAAAAGGATTATTTATCAGGTTTTGAAGAAAAGGATATAGAAAAAAGAATAAATCCTTTACAAGTCTGGGAGGATGCGAAAAGTATTATTGCCATTGGAATCTCCTATCATCAAGAGGAGCCTAAATACCCTGAACAAGCCCTTTATGGGAAAATCTCTAAAAGTGCATGGGGGACAGATTATCACAAGGTACTTATATCCAAGATGGAAGAATTAATGGAAGCTATACAGAAAGAAATCATGCCATTGGAGTATAGGACTTTTGTAGATACAGGGCCTTTGGTAGATAGAGAAATTGCCTTTCAGGCAGGATTAGGCAGTTATGGGAAAAATGGATTCATTATCAATCCCCAATTTGGATCATGGCTTTTTATTGGAAATATTCTTGTGAATATAGAAATTGAGGAAGACTCCCCCCTGGAAAAAACACACTGTGGATATTGTAATCTATGTATCAAAAACTGCCCTACTAAAGCTATAGAAGGTCCTTTTCATTTTAATGCTAAAAAATGTATCTCCTATTTAACACAAAAGAAGGGAATATTAACCGATGAGGAAAGAAAAGTTATGGGGCAACAGGTCTATGGATGTGATATCTGTCAACAAATCTGTCCCCAAAATAGAAATGCTCCCTATGGAAAAAACAACGACTTTAAAACGACTTCCTCTTTAGCATTTCCCCATCTAAAAAAAATATTAAAAATGAGTAATCAGGATTTTAAGACAACCTATAAAAGCACTGCTGCAGGATGGCGAGGGAAAAAAATATTACAACGTAACAGTATTATAGCCCTAGGAAATAGTATGGATGAAAAGGCAATACCTATTTTAGAAGAACAATTAAAAGATCCAAGATGGGAAATAAGATTATATACTATTTGGGCTTTAGGACAAATAGGCAATAAGGGAAGAAAAAGGATTAAAAAATGGTATCCCCAGGAAACACACCCTGAAGTTATAGGAGAAATACTTAGGATCTTGGAGAAAGATGAAGAAATATAGAAGGTTATCTAAAAAATAAAATAAATCCAAAAATTATGGATTAAAATAAAATTTGTATAAAGTACACAACTCACAAGGCTACAATTTCGTAAACACTGAAGTTAGGGGATTTTGTAGAAAATTGTCGGAAAATTGGAAACAATATTAAAGGAAAAAATGCTAAAAATTTCAATAAATGGTTATCTGACCCATTGAAAAAACTCATTAATTCAAGCTATAATGACAGGGCAACCCTATAACATATAAATGATTTGTTAAAAAGAGACAAAGGAAATTGGTCATAAAAACCAGAAATATGTCGAGACTAAAATTCTACAAAAGGTTATAGAAAGGGAGGACGTAAAGATTATGGCAAACACAAGACGTAAAGAAGAGCATAATGTAAACGCTGACATTAAAGTTTCTAGGGCACCTGATGGAGCATTGAGAGATGGGGATTATATCCCAGGGGGGAAAAAGTTTATCCTTGGACTACAACATGTATTTACAATGTTTGGTTCTACAGTATTGGTACCTATTCTAACAGGGTTAAATGTATCAGTTGCGCTATTTGGTGCAGGAGTAGGTACATTGATATTCCATCTTATTACTAAGAAAAGAATACCTGCATTTTTAGGGTCATCTTTTGCATATATTCCAGCAATTATCGCAGTTGGTGCATCCCATGGATTAGAATATGCGGCAGGGGGACTTGTTGTAGCCGGTCTATTGTATATCGTATTCTCAGCTATTATTAAAATGGCTGGACCAGGTCTTATTAATCGCTTATTCCCACCTATTGTGACGGGACCTATTATTATGGTTATTGGACTTAATTTAGCACCTACAGCTATTGATATGGCATCTCAAAACTGGGCAGTTGCACTAATTTGTTTAGTAACTGTAACTATCGTAAATATTTATGGTAAAGGTTTTATTCAGTTAGTTCCTGTATTAATTGGTCTTATTGTAGGATATATCGCGGCTTTGGCCTTTGGAATTGTAGACTTTACTCTCATTGGACAAGCACCATGGTTTAGCATACCAGCCTTTACTATTGCTAAATTTGATGTAGGGGTAATCATGCTTATTGCTCCTCTAGCTCTTGTTACAATTATCGAGCATATTGGAGACGTACTGGCTATTGCGGCTACAGTAGAAGATGATTATATGGAAAGCCCTGGATTACACAGAACAGTATTGGCAGATGGTATTGCAAAGGCAGTTTCCTCTTTTATAGGAGGAGCACCTGTAACAACCTATTCTGAAAATACTGGAGTATTGGCCTTAACAAAAGTATGGAATACTCAAATTATGAGAATTGCAGCGGTAATCGCCATTGGATTATCTTTTGTAGGGAAACTAGGTGCTGCTATTCAAACTGTACCTGAGCCAGTTATCGGAGGTATCTCCATCATCCTATTTGGTATGATTGCTTCCATTGGGGTAAGAACTGTAGTTGAAAATAACGTAGACTTCAAAGCCTCAAGAAACTTGATTATCGCATCTGTTATCTTAGTACTTGGAATCGGTGGAGCACAATTTGATCTTGCCATCGGTAGCTTCCAACTTTCCTTAGCTGGTATGGCACTAGCTGCTGTAGCAGGATTATTACTAAACCTTATTCTTCCAAGAGCGGAAGCATAAAAATAAAAACACAAAAAAGCCTACTACGATATCGTGGTGGGTTTTTTTGTGGGAAGTTTATCCATAGGGTAAATTTTGTCGATAAAGAAGGAAAGAAGTAAGAAAAAGTAGAAGTACATATCAATTCAGAATATTAATACAGATCTATCAAATTTTTAAGGGAATTTTGCAGGCAATGAAGTCATATTAAGGGGGGAATGACTTGAATGTACCGCAGTATTTAGCAAAGGACATTGTTGGACGGATGAAAGAAATTATTAATCAAGATATCAACTATATTGATACAAAGGGTGTGATTATGGCTAGTACTGATGAAAAGCGTATTGGAACTTTTCATGGGGGAGCCAAGAGAGTCTTATCAGGGAAGAATGAGATTATCATTCACTATGATGAGGAATACCCAGGGGCAAAACAGGGTATAAATCTTCCCGTATACTTTGAGAACAATATTGTTGGTGTCATAGGAATTACAGGTAAAGAAGAGGAAGTTGGAAGATATGGAAAGATCATACAAAGCATGACAGAAATTCTTATTAAAGAAGCCTATCTAGTGGAACAAAAGAATATTGGTAGGGAAACCAAGAGGCAGTTCGTAGAAGAATTATTATTTCGTAGACATAAAACCGATGAAAAGACTCTAATGATACGCTCTGAATTACTCAATATTAAAATAAATATTCCAAGAATTGTGGTTGTGGCTAGAATTAGAGAAAAATATGAAGAGAAAATGCTGAATACACCAGCCATCTATGAAAAAATATACAATATAATACAAGGATATGTAGACTTTAACAAACAAAATTTGATTATCCAAAGTGGCATGAATTACATTATGCTATTAGATACAAATACATTGAAGGAAATACATTCTCTGATCCAGAGTATTCATGAAAATATAGAAAAGAAATATGATATTAAAGTTTGCTTTGGTATTGGTGGCATTAGTAGTAGCGCCGATGCCATGAGAACATCCTATCTAGAGGCTAGAAAAGCCTTAGATGTTGCTCTAACTTCCCAGACAAAATGTATAATAGAATATTCTGAACTAGATATAGAACTTTTTTTAGATGAAATCCCTCAAAGAATAAAACAAGAATATATCCAAAAAGTTTTTAGAAATATTGATATGAATCAAATGGATGAATATATAGAATTTTTAGGCAAATATTTTCAAAACAATGGATCAATTACGAAAACTGCTGAGGAATTATATATACACAAAAATACAGTGCAATATAAATTAAAAAGAATAAAAGCTCTAACAGGCTATGATGCTAGAAATATCGAGGATTCAGCTATTTTGTACTTAGCCATTACATTATATACATTAGAAAATTAAATCCTATCTAGCATTGATAACAAAATAACAGGGAAATTATTCCCTGTTATTTGTTTGCTATAACATAGATTAATTTTCCCAATAACTTTAGAATTATCAGTGAGAGGATAGCTAAAACAAGATTTTTTAAAACATTCACATTGTTTTAAATCCTACATTAATGAATAGTGAGAATGACAAGATGTTTTTTATTATTTTATTACTCGTGATAACGTTATCAAGAAGCGAATGAAAAATAATGAATTTTAAAATTGAAGAAATAAAGATTGTGCAGTTTAATAGCTGATGAGTTTATGAAAAAAGAGTTGACACAGAAAGAGGGATAAAAATGAAGATAGTTATCGCTTCTGATTCTTTTAAAGGTAGTTCTTCCTCTCTAGAAGTTGCGGACGCAATAGAAAAGGGAATAAGAAAAGTTCACCCTGATGCAGAGGTAGTAAAAATTCCAGTAGCCGATGGTGGAGAAGGTACGGTAGATACATTGGTAATAGGTACAGGAGGGAAATATGAAGAAATAGAAATCATAGGACCCCGAGGTAAAAAAATTAAAGCTAGGTATGGGATTTTAGAGGAAAATATAGCTGTAATAGAAATGGCAGCGGCTTCAGGACTAACATTAGTTAAAGAAGAAGAGCTAGATCCTATGGTGACAACAACCTATGGGACGGGTCAAATGATCAAAGATGCTATAGATAAAGGATGCAAAAAGATATTTGTAGGCATCGGAGGGAGTGCTACCAATGATGGTGGTGTAGGTATGGCCCAAGCCCTGGGAGTTTCATTCAAGGATAAAAATGGAAAAGAAATAGGTTATGGTGGGGGAAAACTTAGGGGTTTATGGGATATTGATATCTCTAAAATAGATAAACGTCTAGAAGATGTAGAGATCATCGTAATCTCAGATGTTACCAATCCCTTATGTGGTAAGGATGGGGCATCCCATATATATGGACCTCAAAAAGGGGCAACGCCAAAAATGATACAAGAGTTAGATAAAAATCTAAAACATTATGCCATAGTGCTTAAGGAAAAGGTGGGAAAAGACATACTAAATACTCCTGGCTCAGGGGCAGCAGGAGGATTAGGAGCTGGTTTAATGGCATTTTGCAATGCTAAGCTTTATCCTGGCATAGAGAAGATTTTGGATATTAATAATATCGATGAACATTTAATGGATGCAGATTTAGTCATAACCGGTGAAGGGAAAATTGATAGTCAATCCATATATGGTAAGGTGCCTGTAGGAGTAGCAAAAAGAGCTTATAAATATAGCGTACCCGTGGTAGCCATTGTAGGAAGTGTAGGGGAAGGGGCATCAGCAGTATATGAGCATGGTGTCAATGCCATTATGGATATTATCCCTAGACCTATGACCCTTAGTGAAGCTATGGAGAATGCACCGGCATTAATAGAGGAAACTGCCGAGAGTGCTATGAGGATGTGGGGGCTAAAAAGTATTCGAGCTACAAGCACATGTTAAACAAATATTACGATACACCTAAAATGGAGGGTGAAAATGCTAAATATTAAAGATATTAAAGGAGTTATTCCACCTATTATTACACCAGTGGATGAAAATGAAAATGTTGATGTAAAGGGTTTGAAAAGGGTTATAGATCACGTTATTGATGGTGGAGTTCATGGTATTTTTATCTTAGGAAGTAATGGTGAATTCTATGCTTTAGATTTTCAAAATCAGAAAAAAGCTGTAGAAACTACGGTAAAACACGTAAATGGAAAAGTACCAGTATATGCAGGGGCCAGTGCTATTACCACAAAGGAATGTGTAAAATTGGCAAAGATGGCAGAGGAAGCTGGAGCTGACGCATTAAGTGTGTTAACGCCTATGTTTATTCAGCCCAATGAAAATGAACTATACAATCATTTTAAGGCTATTGCAGAATCCACTAACCTACCTATAATGCTATATAATAACCCAGGTAAGACAAATAATAATATATCAGTTCCACTGCTGGAAAAGTTGGCCAGAATTGATAACATTATCGGTATTAAAAATACTTCCTTTGACTTTGTTCAGACCATAGAATACATCAGAGTGACACAAAACATTCCAAACTTTAAAGTCTTTAGTGGATCAGATTATTTAATCTATGGAACATTAGCCTATGGCGGGGCAGGTTGTGTTGCAGGAACAGCCAATGTAGCTCCAAGATTAGTAGTAGACATATACGAAAAATACATGGCAGGAGACCTAGAGGGAGCCATGGAAGCACAATATAAGCTAATACCATTGAGAAATACTTATAATTATGGAAGTTTTCCTGTTGTCATGAAGGATTGCTTAAACTTAATGGGTCTAAATGTGGGGCACCCAGTTAAGCCAATAGATCATTGTAGCAAAGAAAGACTACAAGAAATTAAAAAAGTCCTCAATGATTTAGGTTTAATAAAATAATATTACTCACATAAATAATATGCCATTCCAAGTGAATTAGTTTTTAAATTTTATAGTCAGGTAGAAGATTAATAAGCATAGACACACAAGTGAAAAATCTATAAAACAATTATAAAAAGGAGAGATAGATAAAATGAAAATAGGATTTATAGGATTGGGAATTATGGGGAAACCAATGGCAAAAAACTTGGTAAAAGCAGGATATAACCTAGTGGTGCTGGATTTAAATAAAAAATCAGTAGAAGAATTAAAAGCAATGGGGGCTGAGACAGCGGAGAACAATGTTGAATTGGCAAAGCAATGTGATGTCATCATTACTATGCTTCCAAATTCACCACAGGTTGAAGAGGTAGTATTGGGAGAAGGTGGAGTGATAGAGGGAGCAAAACCAGGATCAGTTGTTATCGACATGAGCTCCATTGCACCTTTAAGCAGCCGTAAAGTTTATGCAGCCTTAGAAGAAAAAGGAGTACATATGTTAGATGCACCGGTAAGTGGTGGAGAGCCAAAGGCTATAGATGGTACATTAGCTGTTATGGTAGGAGGAAAGAAAGAAGTATTTGAAAAATACCATGATGTGATGATGAAAATGGCTGGCTCAGTGGTATATGTTGGAGAAACGGGTGCTGGTAATGTAGCAAAACTTTGTAATCAAGTCGTCGTAGCGCTTAATATTTCAGCAGTTTCAGAGGCTTTAATTCTTGCTAAAAAAGCAGGAGTTGACCCAGAATTAGTATATCGAGCTATCAGAGGTGGCCTTGCAGGAAGTACGGTTATGGATGCAAAAGCACCTATGATTATGGACAGAAACTTTAATCCAGGATTTAGAATTGACTTACACATTAAGGATTTAAATAACGTAATTGAAACTTCCCACGGTGTAGGTGTTCCGCTACCATTAACTGCACAAGTAATGGAAATTATGCAGGCAATTAAATTGGATGGTTGCGGTGTTGAAGACCATGCTAGTATAGCAAAATACTATGAAAAATTAGCAAATATTGAAATTACTAGAGACTAGAAGTTCACTTGATAATAATCCCTCATTTTAAAAATGGGGGTAGCTGATAGGAGGTTTTTGAGATGGGAAGTACACCTAAAGTGGTGGAGATTCAGGTTATACCAGTAGCTGGTAGAGATAGCATGTTATTAAACTTGAGTGGAGCCCATGCACCATACTTTACTAGAAATATTATAATCATGACAGATAATACAGGAAATACTGGTATTGGTGAAGTACCTGGTGGAGAAAAGATTCGTCAAACCTTGGAAGATGCTAAGGAGTATATCATTGGACAATCCATTGGAAACTATAAAAATATTATGAATATAGTCCGCAAAACCTTTAATGATAGGGATGCTGCTGGACGTGGTTTACAAACCTTTGATTTGCGAACTACCATTCATGTAGTCACGGCCATTGAGGCTGCTTTATTAGACTTACTAGGTAAATACTTAGAAGTTCCAGTAGCAGCATTGTTAGGGGATGGACAGCAAAGAAAAGCAGTAAAGGTATTAGGATACTTATTCTACATTGGTAATCCAGATAAAACTGATCTTCCTTATTATAGAGAACCAAACGCTGAAAATGAGTGGTATAAGATTCGTCATGAAGAAGCAATGACACCGGAGGCAATAGTAAAATTAGCCGAAGCTTCCCAGGACTTATATGGATTTAGGGATTTCAAACTCAAAGGCGGAGTTTTAGAAGGTAAAGAAGAAATCAAGGCGATCAAAGCTTTAAAAAAGAGATTTCCAGAATCAAGAATAACCATAGACCCCAATGGAGGATGGCTACTAAAGGATGCTATAGAACTATGTAAGGATATGCATGGGACTTTAACTTATTGTGAAGATCCATGTGGTGCTGAGGATGGATTTTCAGGTCGTGAAGTACTAGCAGAATTTAGAAAGGCTACAGGTCTTCCCACAGCCACAAATATGATAGCAACCGATTGGAGACAAATGCAACATTCAGTCGCATTACAATCTGTGGATATCCCATTGGCTGATCCACATTTTTGGACTATGTCAGGATCAGTTAGGGTAGGACAAATGTGCAATGAATTTGGGCTCACTTGGGGTTCCCATTCTAATAATCATTTTGATATATCCTTAGCGATGTTTACCCATGTAGCAGCGGCTGTACCAGGGGATATTACTGCGATTGATACTCACTGGATCTGGCAGGAAGGAACAGAACGTTTAACAAAGGAACCTATGCTCATTAGAGATGGACATATTCAAATACCAAATAAACCAGGCTTAGGTATTGAAGTAGATATAGATCAGGTAATGAAAGCAAATAAACTGTATTTAAAAGAGGGCTTAGGAGCTCGAGATGATGCAATAGCAATGCAATACTTAATTTCAGGTTGGGAATTTAATAATAAAAAGCCTTGTTTAGTTAGATAACTTATAATTTATAACAAGATATTTAAAGGAGCAGAAAATATAGTATAAAGTCAATAATAACAATTGTAGAATTCTACAATTGATTATAGAAAAAAATAAGGGGGATTATGGAAATGAAAAAGATGTTCAAAGCTGCAGCATTTATCCTTGTCGTAATGTTAGTGTTAACAGGATGTGCCAGTAATTCTGGGTCAACATCATCAGAGGGAGATACATCAGATCAAGAAGTTACTTATCCCACAAAGGCTATTGAGCTTATTGTTCCAGCAGGAGCAGGGGGAGATACTGATATGAATGCAAGACTTTTTGGTAAATATCTTGAAAAAGAATTAGGACAGCCTGTAGTAGTTGTAAATGTAGGAGGTAGTGGAGGCACAGTTGGTACTAGAAGAGTGAAAGACGCAAAGGCAGACGGACATACTGTATTGTTTTTCCATCCTGAAATATTAGTTCCATATGTAGCGGGAATGGTAGATTATCATATAGATGCCTTTGAAATAGCGGGCATAGGCGTTGTAGATAATACAACTGTACTTGCTACTCACAAAGACTCACCCTATAATAGCTTGAGTGAATTGGTAGAGGATGCTAAGAAAAATCCGGGGAAAATAGATTTTGGAATGCAAACTGGGGGATATCCTCATATTGTTGGATTAGCAGTAGAAGATGCTGCAGGAATTGAGTTAAACATGACTGATGTGGGTGGCAATGCAGACAAAACCGTTGCATTAATGGCTGGAAGAACTGACTTTATTAATACCCAATATGGTTTGACTAAAGATTATTTTGAATCTGGAGATTTCAAACAATTAGGGCTTCTTTCTAAAGAAAGAAATCCATTGATGCCAGATATTCCCACTGCTTTAGAACAAGGATTTGATATTGTAATGGATAAATTCTTTTTCTTCGGAATGCCGAAGGGAACTTCTGAAGATATTGTAAATAAATTCTCGGCGGCTATGGAAAAGGTTACGCAAAATCCAGACTATCAAAAAGAAGCTGAAAATATATTTGTAACACCTACTTATATGAATCCAAAGGAAGCAACTAATTATATTATGGAATATCATGATAGATTTATGAAGTTTCAAGAGCAAATGAAGGGTAATTAAGCAAATAATATAATAGAAAATTAAAGTAAGAGTACTCTTACTTTAATTTTCTATTATATAGCTAAAGTATACTAATCATACCTTTTAAATTGAAATTGGGGTGAAAATAATTGGATATCAAACATAGGGATATTTACTCGGGCAGTTTTGTTTTATTATTTGCCGTAATACTTTTTACAGCTAGCTTTAGAATACAGGAATTAATGACCGAGGTAAAGATAGGGGCAGATTTTCTACCTAAAATAACAGCTGTAATCCTGGCAATCTTAGGAGTAACTTTAATTTTCCAGGGTAAAAAGGATTTAAAAATGAAAAAGAATTTGGATACACAGAAAACTCAGAATGTTTTAGATGACAAAAAAGAAAACAAAGACTATGCAACAATCATTACGCTATTTTTATTAATTGGATACGTTGCCCTGATGGAAATACTGGGCTTTATCATTACGACCACTGTGTATTTATTTTTACAATTCTTTGTTCTAACTAGTAGAACACAAAGGAAACCATTAAAGCTTGCAATTATAGCTATATTAATTTCAGTATTAGTATTTTATTTATTTACAGTAGTTTTTAAGATTATGATCCCATCAGGAATACTCGGTTAGGAGGGAAAACTATGGAAATGCTTTTAGCAGGATTTGCATCAATTTTTACGGTTAAAACTATTATGTATATTTTAGGTGGAGTTGTTATAGGGATTATTGTCGGTGCGATCCCAGGGATGACGGTAACCATGGGAGTTGCCTTATTTTTGCCAATTACCTTTGGGATGAGTCCTATACTTGGGTTGTCCCTACTTATTGCTTTATATATAGGAGGTACATCTGGAGGTTTAATTTCAGCTCTTTTGCTGAAAATTCCTGGAACGCCGGCATCTATTGCTACAACCTTTGACGGTTCTGTTATGGTAGAGAAAGGAGAAGCGGGAAAAGCACTGGGTGTAGGAATTGTGTTTTCATTCATAGGAGGATTGTTTAGTGCAATTGTTTTAGCATTTATATCACCATTTTTAGCGAAGATTGCATTGAAATTTGGTCCTTATGAATACTTTTCTATTGCTTTATTCTCCTTAACTATGATTGCAGGTTTGTCTAGTGGTTCATTGGTAAAAGGCTTAATCGCTGGAATGTTCGGCATAACAATGGGATTTGTTGGTACTGCTCCTATTACTGGCTTTCCACGATTTACTTTTGGATTTTATGAACTTGATGCTGGAATAAACTTATTACCAGCATTGATTGGTTTATTTGCTGGCGCTCAGATATTAGAATATGCAGGAGAGAAAAATAAAGACAATAGCAACAAAGCTCAGGTAGTGGACTACAAAATAAAAGGTTTTGGTTTTTCTATGAAGGAATTTATTAGTCAGATCGGAAATGCTTTTAGATCAGCTGTATTAGGCACTGGAATAGGTATTCTTCCAGGTTTGGGCGCGTCTGTAGCAAATATTGCTGCATACGGAGCAGCACAAAAGTATTCTAAATATCCAGAAAAATTTGGCACCGGAATCATTGATGGTATCGTGGCCCCAGAAACAGCTAATAATGCTTCAACCGGAGGGGCATTAGTTCCATTACTTACTCTTGGAATTCCTGGGGACAATACAACAGCAATACTTTTAGCAGGGTTTATGATTCATGGCATTTCACCAGGACCATTGCTTTTTACCAATCACGGGGATTTGGTGTATGCTATTTTCGCAGCGGTTATTGTTGCAAATATTTTTATGATTATTGCAGCATTTGCAGGAATGAGAGGTTTTGTAAGAATCCTTACAGTACCAAAGTATATTTTATTGCCAGTGGTTATGGCATTCTGTGTTATTGGATCATTTGGTGTGAACAATAGGATGTTTGATGTATGGACTATGTTAGCCTTTGGAGTAATAGGATATTTGATGGGGAAATTTGGATTCGGCAAAGCCCCTCTTATTCTAGGTTTTATCTTGGGACCTATTCTTGAAGTAAATTTGCGTAGAGGACTCATGCAAAGTCAAGGAAGCTATGCACCATTTTTAACAGAACCTATTTCGGCAATATTTTTGGTGATTACAGTTATTGTGGTAGTGATGAATGTAATTAGTGAAGTTAAAAAAGCTCGTAAGAGAAAAGAAGATATAATCGGAAGTGTTGTTTAAGCATAAACGTTTTTTACGAGTTTTTTAGAAGAATATAAGAGATAATAAAAAACATTAACTAATTAAAAAATATAAATAATGCTAGAGAAAGAAGGGATTACAAAAATGGCGTATAAGGTCTTAATTCCACAAGATATTGCAAAAGAAGGGAAGCAATATCTTATTGATAGAGGTTACGAAATAATGATGGGATCGGGAATCACTGTAGAGGATATTAAAAAGGATGTCAAAGATTGTGATGCAATTTTAGCTAGAACCGCATCATTTCCTCGTGAAGTATTTGAAGCAGGAAAAAAATTAAAAGTTATAGCAAGACATGGTGTTGCATATGACAATGTTGATATAGACGCTGCAACTGATTTAGGTATATATGTCACCAATGCTCCTTTATCTAATGCTAACTCTGTAGCAGAACAAGCCATTGGATTCATTATTGCTTTGGCTAAAAATACTGTTTTTTGTGATAAGGAGCTTAGAAAAGGCAATTTTGAAATAAGAAACCAATTGCATGGTATAGAATTAGAAGGAAAAATATTAGGTTTGATAGGATTAGGAAAAATAGGTAATGCTGTAGCTCAAAAATCTACTTACGGATTAGGTATGAAAGTAATTGCCTATGATCCATATGTAAAACAAGAAAACGTCGATTCATATATAAAATTAGTAGAAGATTTGGATGAGATATTTAAAAATGCTGATTTTATTAGTCTACATTTGCCTTTAACGGACAAAACAAGGAGGATGGTAGGCAGAGAAAAATTACAAATGATGAAAACAACGGCATATTTAATAAATACTTCTAGAGGAAATGTCGTAAATGAAAAGGAATTAATAGTAGCATTAAAAGAGGGACAACTTGCTGGAGCTGGTTTGGATGTATATGAACAAGAACCACCAGAGAACAATAATGAATTATTCAGCCTAGATAATGTAGTAGTAACACCACATAATTCCTCTCATACAAAGGAAGCTACACAGAGAATGGCAATACATGCAGCTATGGGTATTGATGAAGTATTATCAGGGGAAATACCCAGTTGGCCGGTAAATAAACCTATAATAAGATAGGGTAATTATTAAATGAAATATTAGGAACTAACATAGACAAATTAAAAACTTAAAATATATCATATGTTTGTAAAAAACAGATTTTTTAATATATTTTCTCTTGATTAATGTATAAACAATGCTAATAGGCCATAAGGGTACTGAACTTAGTAGTCCTATGGCCTATTAGTATTGAAGGAGGGTAAGAAAATGAAAAATACTCAAGAAACAAACCCTTTATTGATCAAAGTTCATCCACAGGACAATGTAGAAACTGTAGTTAATGATAAAGGGATAAAGAAAGGAACCCAGGTTAAGGAAGGATTAATGGCGATTGAATACATTCCCCAGAGTCATAAAATTGCTCTTGTAGATTTTGAGCTAGGAGACAAAATTATTAGATATGGTGAAATTATAGGGTATGCAAAGCAAGATATTCCGAAGGGAAGTTGGATAGATGAGCATAAGGTAAAATTGCCTGTGGCCCCAAAATTAGAGGAACTTCCTGTAGCTACAAAGATATCTAAAACTTTGCCCCTGCAAAAGAAATATACTTTTTTAGGATATCGAAATCCCGATAGTAGTGTAGGAACAAAAAATATGTTGGGAATTACCACAAGCGTTCAATGTGTAGAAGGGGTATTGAATATTGCTGTAGAGAGAATAAAGAAGGATATATTGCCCAACTATCCAAATGTAGATGGTATCATGCCTATTAATCATAATTATGGGTGTGGTGTGGCGATTGATGCACCAGAGGCAACGGTACCTATTAGAACCTTGAGGAACCTTGCAACCCATCCAAATTTCGGCGGAGAGCTAATGGTAGTTAGCTTGGGATGTGAAAAACTTCTTCCTAATAGGCTTTTTACACATATAAAGCAAGAAAACGTTGTAATACTGCAAGATGAGCATGGTTTTGAAATAATGGTTGAAAGAATCGTAGGAAAGGCCCGAGAATGTTTGGAACGTTTAAATAACAGAGTAAGAGAAGTATGTCCTGCATCAGATCTTGTTATAGGTCTGCAATGTGGAGGCAGTGATGCTTTTTCAGGGATTACTGCAAATCCTGCAGTGGGATATGCAGCTGATTTACTGGTCAGTGCCGGGGCAACGGTTTTATTTTCTGAGGTTTCAGAGGTTAGAGATGGGGTTCATCTTTTAACCCCAAGAACCATTAATGAAGAAGTAGGACAAAAATTAAAAGATGAGATGGCTTGGTATGATAATTATTTGGACTTAGGAAGTGTAGATAGAGATGCTAATCCCACTCCTGGAAATAAACAAGGTGGATTGGCCAATGTTGTAGAAAAATCCCTAGGTTCTATTGCAAAATCGGGCAGTACTACTATAGTAGAGGTTTTATCCCCTGGCGAAAAAGTAAGAAAAAAAGGCTTGGTATATGCCGCAACTCCTGCCAGTGATTTTGTATGTGGTACTTGCCAGTTAGCATCAGGTATTACTTTACAGGTATTTACTACTGGAAGGGGTACCCCCTATGGGTTAGCAATGGCACCAGTGATTAAAGTGGCAAGCCGTACAGCCTTGACAAACAAATGGAAAGATCTCATTGATGTTGATGCAGGGAAAATTGCTACAGGAGAAGCAACTATAAAAGAAATTGGACAAGAAATATTTGAATTAATCCTTCAAATCGCTAGTGGGAACAAAAAGGCGTGGGCAGATTATTGGGGTATTCAAAATGCATTGTGCTTGTTTAATCCAGCCCCAGTTACCTAGGGCGCATAATAATGAAAAGTTGATAGGTTTTATGCCGATGAAATATGAGAAAGGTAGAATCTAGGTTTTAAAATAAATATGTAGAGACCGTTAAATACTGACTTTATGCATATGTGATGAGAGGAAAAGTAAATGATATATAATCTTATTTTTAGTTTGGATGTTGCCCTGCCTATATTTTTGGTAATGAGTATTGGATATTTGCTAAAAAAGAATGGTGTTATTAATGATAACTTCATTATGGTAGCAAATAAAATGGTTTTTTATGTAGCCCTTCCTATTAAACTTTTTAATGATGTAAGACAGGTTACCATTAAAGAGGCTCTCGATATCCAATTTTTTTCCTTTGCTATTTTAGGAACTATTTTTAGTGCCATTTTATGCTGGGCTATTTCCTATGGAGTGATAAAGGAAAAAAGTCAAAGAGGTTCATTTATTCAAGGGGCTTTTAGGGGGAATTTCCTCTATATAGGTTTTTCTGTTTTAGAAAACGTTATGGGATCTATTGGTATTAAGGCACCCATGGTTGTTGCACTAATTATCCCCTTATATAACATTTTAGGAGTAATGATTTTTTCCTTCAATCGTATCGGTAAAGAGGTGAAAACCAATGTAGGAGATACTATTTTAAAAATTGTGAAGAATCCTTTGATTATTGCAATATTTTCTGGAATATTAGCATCAGCAATAAATCTTAAAGTCCCAATTTTTGTATCCCGTAGCATGAAATACTTTCAAGATTTAGCTACACCTTTAGCTTTAATTACTATAGGAGCGACCTTTGATTTTGAAAAGATAACCGATAGTATTAAACCTATTATTGTTGCTAGTGTTTTAAAACTAGGACTTATCCCTTTGATTGCTGTAGTAACCGCATTATTTATGGGATTCAATAATAATGATATTTTCCTAGTTTATGTATTATTTGGCGTTCCCACAGCTACAGTATCTTTTACAATGGCAGCAGCTATGAATGGAGATAAGGGGCTAGCATCTAATATCGTTATGGTAACGACACTTTTATCTGTAGTTTTTATGACTATCTTTATATTGGCTTTTAAAACAATGGAAATCATATAATATTGATAAAATACATAATAAAAACCACTAACCTCTTAAAAAGCTTATTGCTTCATAGTAATAGGCTTTTTTGTTACCTTTTTTTAAAATGCGCATAGGATGATATTGGAAAGAAAGCATTAAAAGGAGGAGAGATTATGTATACAGACCCTTATAAAAAGCCAGAGCTAGCAAGGGCTTATGTACCTTACCAATGCTATACCAAAGCTTATCCCCCAATGGAGGCACTTAGAAAGGGAACCCTTTTTCCAGAACTTTATAGGCCATATGAATATAAAGAAGAAAAGGGGTGTAGATAATGGATAAGGAACGTCGTAGAGCTTTGGAAGAAATCCAAGCCATAGAATTTGTACTTGTAGAATTAAATCTCTATTTAGATACACATCCAACAGATCAGCGGGCTTTAATGGAATTTAACACCTATTCTAAACAATTGTACGGATTAAGATGTAAATATGAAGCTAGATATGGTCCCCTAGTGAATTTTGGATATTCCCCTAGCCAATATCCATTTAAATGGGTAGAAGAACCATGGCCATGGAATATGTAGAGAGAGGAGAGAATGAGTAATGTGGTTATATGAAAAAAAATTGCAATATCCAGTAAGAGTAGATACTTGTAATCCGACTTTAGCCCAAATGATCTTAGAACAATTTGGAGGGGCCGATGGAGAAATAGCTGCGGCCTTGAGATATCTTCATCAGCGTTATTATATGCCTTTAGGTGAAGCTAAGGCAATCTTAACAGATATAGGTACCGAAGAACTTGCTCACTGGGAGATGGTGGGGACATTAGCGTGGAAATTAGTAGAGAATGCTTCAGTCGATCAAATTAAAGGGACACCCTTTGAAGGACATTATGCGGATCATGGGAAAAATCCTTATCCCCATAATGCAGCAGGTTCACCATTCACGGTAACTTATTTTAATGGAAAAGGAGATCCTATAGCAGATATGCACGAAGATATGGCAGCAGAGCAGAAAGCTAGAGCCACCTATGAGCATTTAATTCGATTGTCCGATGATCCAGGAGTAACAGATACTTTAAGATTTTTAAGACAAAGGGAGATCGTACATTTCCAACGTTTTGGAGAGATATTAGAGCTATTAGAGGAATATGAACAGAAGAAAAAGTTTTACTAAATAAAAGAATGTATACAAAAATGACTCCCTAATAGGAGCCATTTTTGTATTGTTAGATATTTTTATTTTACCTTAAAATGCCTCAATTCTTCTGCTAAGGTTTCGGCTATATTGTTTAGCTCTTGAGCACTTGCAGTAAGCTCTTGGGCTGTGGCACTTTGTTCTTGAGTAGAAGCCAGCACCTCTTGGGTGGAGGCAGAGGTTTCTTCTGACACTGCGGAAATGTTTTGGATGGATTCTGAAACATTGTCCTTTTGTATTAAAATACCTTCAATGGATTGATTTACCCGCTGAATTCCTTCAATAATATCTTTAAAAGTTTTGCTTAGAATATGGATCATATTTTCAGTTTGGAATACCTTCTGATTTTGTTGACCAGTTACTGTTTTAATTTCTTCCATAGTATTTACTGTATTTTTTACCTCTCCTTGAATATCTTTAACAATATTAGAAATATTGTCAGCAGAACGGCTGGACTGTTCAGCCAGTTTTCTAATTTCATCAGCCACGACAGCAAAACCCTTACCAGCTTCCCCGGCTCTTTGGGCCTCTATACTGGCATTTAAACTTAAAAGATTGGTCTGAGAAGCAATAGCGGTAATGGTACCTACGATTTCCCCGATTTGTTTTGATTTATCACTTAATTGGGATATCATCTCATAGACAGTATCCATAGATTTATTGGTGGTCTCTGTAGCTGTCATTAATTGACCTAGAGTATTTACCCCCTCCTGATTAATCTTTTCTCCCTCTTGAGAAACCTTTATCATATCCCCTGATTCTTGAGAGATGATTTCCAATTGTTGAGCCATATTCATAAATAGATGGGAACTGTTTTCGGCATCATGGGCTTGTTCAATGGCACCCTTCGACACCTCTTGAATTGCCTCACTCACTTGTTCTGTGGTGGCAGCAGATTCTTCAGACACACTGGCTAGGGTATCAGCTGAGTTTTTAAGGGTGTAAGATGTATTCATAATTTCTTGAATTAGCTGGGCAATATCTTCAATCATTTTGTTAAAGCTTATCCCCAAACGTCCAATTTCATCTTCACTCTCATTACTAGAACGTACGGTAAAGTCACCCTCTTCTGCTTGAGCCATCAAAGCGACCATTTCTCCTACAGGCCTTACAATATAACGTTTTGTTAAGAGGAAAATGATACCCATAGATAATAATATGGCAACAATGAGGGCGATGATAATGTTATTTCTAAGAGTGCTCAAGGATTCCATAAAGACCTTGGTGGGTACCGTGGCAATAATTAACTTATCCTCTAATTTATGATAATAGGCAACTTTCTCAATCTCTTCAAAGGTATAAGTAATGGTACCGTGATCTTTTTCAAGAATTTCCTGCCCCCATTTGTAATCTCCAATCTTCACCCCTACCTTATCCTGGGAAGGATGGATGACAATATTGCCTTGTAAATCTGTAGCATAGATATAACCATCATAGCCAGGATTGCTATTTAAAAGAACCTTTTCTAAACTGGTTTCTTCCAGTAAAGTCTCTATTTCTTCGGGTCTTACGCCCACTTGTACGATACCAGGTTTATCTATTCTGTGGACACCTACGTATAAAAAAAGCTCTTTGGTGGTACCACGAATTTGTGGGTCTTGGGCCAATTCAAAATGAGCATCTTCTAAGATTTCTAAAAAAGGTGAGGTTTGTTTATCTTGGGCAAAGTCAAATCCATAGAAATCTTCCACATTTCCCCAACGTATAACCCCCTTTTCATCAGTAACGTGAATTTCATCTACTCCAATTTTAGATACAAGTTTATGCATATTTTGGGTTTCAAGCAGGGTTGGATCTGATGCAATGAGTTGGGCCACTGCCCGGGCTTGTTTTAAATAATTTTCCTTTAAGGATTCTTTTAATATCTTTGATTGATTTTCTCCGGAATCTTTAAGGGTTAAAAATTGATCTAAACCATTATTAACAATATCCTCCATTTCTCTTTGGAGAATTCCTTTTTGCAGATAATAAGAATAAAGAGACACGGTAGAAATAGATAAGAAGACAATAAGTAGAACAGGTACAAGTATTTTATTCCCAATACTTAAAGCCATTTTCTTACGTTTATTTTTTGCTTTTTTTCGCATGTCTTTCACTTTGTGGTGAGATTTTTTCAATGACATAGTGAACCTCCTTAGGTAGTAATGAATAGTTTGTGTGTATAGGTATTTATCGACAATAAATGCTAAAATTCTACTAAGAAAAAAGATATAATAAAATTATGTAAAGGATAAATACATGAAGGAGAAATTAAGTGTAAATCCTTTACAAAGAGATTTTTATCAAGTAGCCAAGAATACATGGAGACTTCAGTTGTGTAGATGAATTGACTATGGTTGAGACATAGCTTTAGCTATATTGGTTTAAATATAAAAACTACCACCTTTGAATATGGAATTAACAATCTACATATGTTAATTTAATGAGATAGGATAAATGAAATATAGGAGGGAGTTTATGCTACATACAATAGAAAAAGGAATATTGAAAAAAAAGGAAAGGGATACCTTTAAAGAAGTGGAATACTTTATGAGGGATTTAAATCAAAAGGATATAGATAAAATTATGGAATTAAAGGACTTTGTGGTAAAGAATATCGAAAATTCAGAGGTTTTTGCCAGTTCATCCAGAGAGATTTTATTACAAGAGGTGTTAAAGTCCAATAAAGGTCTGGCTTTAGGCATTTTTGTGAAGGACGAGCTAGTAGCCTATCGCAGTGTAAAGTTTCCAGGGGACGCAGCATACAATATAGGAAGGGAGATAAGTCTTCCAGAGAATGAATTGGGAAAAGTAATTTATTTACAGGCTACTGTAGTGCACCCTGATTATAGAGGAAACGGCATACAGAAAAAAACTTTGGAATACATTTTTAATCTAGCTAGAGAAAAAAGGCTATGGCATATCCTAAGCACCATTTCCCCCTATAATTATCATAGTTTGAAAAACACTTTAGATTACCAGTTGAGGATTAAAGAACTAAAGGCAAGAAGCGGAGGATATGGGGGAAGTTTGCGATATATTCTTCATAGGGATTTAAGGGAAAATCAAGAAAAAGTCTATCAAGAGATTATAGCCATTGATCACAAGGATATTAAAGAACAATCCAATCTGTTAAAAAGGGGCTATGAGGGCTTTGCAATTGAAAAAGATCAAGATAGTTATAAGATTTCCTATGGCAGTAGATAACTAATTAATTAATCTTAATCAGGGTATACACATATATATACAATAACTAGTAATTTTAAGAGGAGGGATAAAAGTGAATTTTATTCCGGGATTAATACTAGGTGTGGTTATAACCTTATACAAGGATGAAATTATGATGTGGCTTAGAAATATTGCAAAATGGTTCAAAAGCAAGCCGTGGTTAAGACAATTATATTATCATAGATTAAAACGGAGAATTATCAATAAAAATGATGTGCAGAAAAAGGTCTTAGTATATTATTATGAACAGAACTATTTATCCTTAAAACAATATGAAAAGCTATATGAATTATATCGCAGCATGAGAAGATTAAAGGTAATTGTTAATACATCTGCCACATCTGGGGAGAATAAAAAATCTCTAAACTGCCTATAAAAAGAGGAGCAAAACCTCTTTGCATACATCTTCCCTTCTTTACTTATTTCTTTACCAGGGCTATAATGAAAATAAAGAGAGCCAAAGAGGAGGAGAGATAGTGAACTGGGGAAGTGTAGATGTGGCCAAGGTGGCTGTAGAAATGTCTATATCCAATAGAAGCGCAGAGGAAAAATTAATTAAAGACTATAGAGAAAAGGGGATATTAGCTACAGGAGTAGATTTCGGGGGAGATTTGATTTCTTCCATTCCCAAGATTATAGAACGCTCTCTTGTGGCAGCAAAAAGAAGCGGCATTATCAAGGAGAGCCATGTGCATGATGGGGCAGTAGCAGGGGCGGCGAGAGAAGCAATCATGCAGGTAGCTCCTAAGGCTACAGGTCTAAATGCTGGGGGAAAAATAGGTATAGCAAGATCAGGGGAGCATATCAGTGTATGCATCTTTATGAGTATTGGACTACTGCATCTCAATGAAGTGGTCATTGGGCTAGGACATCGTTCCTTACCGGACATGAAATAAAAATACAGAAATATCAGAAAATGATGTTGACAAGGGACTCAATATTGTATATAATCATCTGTAATTTCTTGTAGAATGGTAGCTTAAGTATTTTGTAGAGGGCAAAAGGCTTTGCCCATAGTAGCGTAGTAGACAAAGTAGAATGGTAAAATGGTAGGAGAATATTGCATCTATGCCCTTTTTATATCTTTATAAATCAGGGTATGGTTTATTTGCCAATGTACATAACTCTCCTAGGGAGAGTTTTTTTGTTGAAAAAAAGAAAAATAACAAGATGGAGGATGGGAGTATGGTAGGAAAAAGAAGAGTTTTTATGGTAGTTTGTATGGTTTTGGTATCTTTACTTTTGTGGGGATGTGCAGCTAATGATGCTGGGAGTATGGAAGGGAAAAATTTAGAAGTGCAGCAGGGGAAGGTTTTTAAAATCGGCATATCCCAACTTGTAGAACATCAGGCATTGGATAGTGCCCGGGAAGGATTTATTGATGCTTTGGCCTCAAAAGGATATAAAGATGGAGAAAATCTATCAATTGAATTTCAAAATGCTCAAGGGGATATGGCAACAACCCAACTCATTGCTCAAAACTTTGTATCTCAAGATGTAGATTTAATTTTTGCTGTTGCAACACCTTCTGCTCAGGCTGCCTATAATGTCACCAAGGATATTCCTATATTGATGACAGCGGTGACTGACCCTGTGGAGGCAGGTCTTGTGCAATCCTTAGAAAAGCCCAATACCAATGTGACTGGTACTAGTGATATAGCACCTATTGAAAAGCAATTTGAACTTTTAAAAAAATTGTTACCTCAAGCTAAGAGGGTGGGCATTTTATACAATAGTAGTGAAGTAAATTCAGAGATACAGATTAAAAGGGCTGAGGAAATCGCCAAAGGATTTTCTCTGGAAATTATTCCTACAGGGATAACCAGTGTAAATGAAGTGCCCCAGGCCTTAGATGCGTTAATAGGAGATATGGATGTATTGTATGTTCCTACAGACAACTTAGTGGCCTCCTCCATGTCTTTAATAGGGAATCAATGTAGTAAAAAAGGAGTGCCAATCATTGGGGCTGAAAAGGCTCACGTGGAAGCAGGGGCCTTGGCCACTGAAGGCATTGACTATTACCAGTTGGGCTTCCAAACAGGATTGATGGCAGAAGAAATTATATCGGGGAAAAACCCCCAGGATATACCTATTGCCATCTGGGAAAAGACCCAATTGTTGATCAATACAGGCAGTGCCCAAAAACTAGGCATTAGCATTCCAGAGGATATAAAAGAGAAGGCTCAGTTTATAGAAGGGAGTGTGGAAGACTAATGGGAGCTATAGGTAATATAATAGAACAGGGTTTACTATACGGAATAATGGTACTGGGGGTATATATTACCTATAGATTATTGGATTTTCCGGATTTATCAGTAGATGGAACCTTCCCTCTGGGTGCTTCCATTACTGCAACGGCTATGGCCTTTGGGGTCAATCCTTGGATAGCTACTTTGCTTGCTTTGATAGGGGGAATGCTGGCAGGATTAATTACTGGACTTCTTCATGTAAAACTTAAAATCACCAATTTGCTTTCAGGAATCCTCGTTATGACAGGAATATATTCCATTAACCTTAGAATAATGGGCAAGGCCAATGTAGCTTTATTTCAGTTTGAAACTATTTTTGACGGAAAGATTCACCCTTTGATTATTCTTTCCATGCTCGCCATTGTTATAAAAATTATTCTAGACTTATTTTTCAAGACGCGGTTAGGTTTTTTGGTTAATGCCGTAGGAGATAATCCTATTCTCGTGACGTCCCTGGGGATAGACAAGGGCAGGATTAAATGCTTGGGATTGATGATTTCCAATGGCTTAGTAGCCTTGTCGGGATCTGCTGTAGCTCAACATCAAGGATTTTCTGATGTTGGCATGGGTGGCGGTATCATTGTTATGGGTTTGGCCTCAATTATTATAGGGGAAATGGTATTTAAAAAAATATCTCTTATGGTACCCACGACAATGGTTCTTCTAGGGTCCATCCTATATAAAGGAAGTACGGCTTTAGCCCTGCGCTTGAAGCTACCTTCCACAGACTTAAAGCTGATTACCTCTGTGATTGTCGTGATGATTTTATCGGTTTATGGAAAGGGCATAGCCCTGCCTTGGAAGAAAGTAGAAAAAAGAAGGGGTGGTTCCATTGTTGCACATTCAAAATCTATCTAAGACCTTTAACGTTGGTACCATCAATGAAAAAAGTATCTTTCAGGATTTTTCTATACAAATTAACAAAGGAGAGTTTGTCACCATTATTGGAAGCAATGGAGCTGGAAAGTCTACTTTGCTAAATATCATTACAGGATCTATAATACAAGACCAAGGAAAAATTCTTATTGGAGATAGGGATATCTCTTTTTTAGAAGAACATAAAAGAACAAAATACATGGGGAGGGTATTTCAAAATCCTACTTGGGGAACGGCACCCCATATGACCATATTAGAAAATCTATCCATGGCCAATCATAAAGGCCAGAAATTTAATTTATTTCCCGGTATTTCAAAAAAAGATATCCCAGGCTTTAAAGAAATTCTTAGGGAACTTTCCCTAGGCTTAGAAGACAATTTAGATACTAAGGTAGGACTACTTTCAGGAGGACAAAGACAATCTTTAGCACTAATTATGTCTACCATGACCAGTCCTGAAATTTTATTATTAGATGAACACACGGCAGCTCTAGATCCTAAAACCTCTGAAGTAATATCTGCCTTAACAGAAAAGATAGTCAAGAAAAAACAGATGACAACTTTAATGGTTACCCACAACTTAAAACATGCTATTGAAATGGGAGATCGCATTATTATGCTCCATAGAGGGAAAGTAATACTAGATTGCAAGGGAGAGGAAAAAAAGAATTTAACCATACCAAAACTCCTAAGCTATTTCCAACAAAGCCAACCAGAGGCAATGCTTACTGATGAAATGTTGTTTTCATCCTAAAAGGATATGTAGTCCATAGAGCAATAAACTTATAAGTTTATTGCTTTTCTTTTTTGTGTGTAACCATACACTTTAGGAAAATATAAAAATTGTACGGGCAAATGATTGTAGAGAAAAAAAGATAATATTACAATAAAGAATAGATGGATGCAAGGACATAAAGGCAGTGGGATGTCTAGTGAGAGTCATGGAGTATTGCAGAGGATATTCAAGAACAGAAAACAATTGACCTACACAAAGGGGGATATCGATATGAATAGTACAAATCAACTAGTAGAAAATAAAAAGTACAATACCAAGGATTTAGTCATTACTTCTTTATTAATCGCCATAGTATTTGTGGCAACTGCATTTATCAATATTCGTCTACCTATATCCATTAATGGAGGACTGATACACCTAGGCACCGGTGCTCTCATTGTTTCATCCATTCTTTATGGAAAGAAAAAAGGAGCTATAGCAGGAGCTTTTGGGATGGCTATATTTGATATATTTTCAGGCTGGGCAGCTTGGGCACCCTTTACCTTTATTGTAAGGGGAGTCATGGGATATATCATAGGGAGCATTGCCTATACTAAGGGAGAAAAGTCTAGGGAGCTTGGGTGGAATATTATTGGAATCATTTTAGGGGGAATCTGGATGATTGCAGGATACTATGCTACCGAAGGTATACTATATGGTAATTGGAGTGTACCTGTGACCTCTATACCTGGCAATGCCATACAAATTCTTGTAGGGGCAGTCATAGGATTACCTTTAATTGCCACACTGAAAAAGTTAAAACTTTATTGAGATAAGGGAGGAAAAAACATGAAAGAAATGATGATTATGACACCAGGCCCTACCTATGTCCATGAAGAGGTAAGGGCGGCTATGGGAAAGCCCATTATCAATCCAGATTTAGATTTGCAATTTTATGAATTCTATTATGATCTGTGTGGAAAATTGCAGAAACTACTCCATACGCAAAACCAAGTATTGGTACTCAATGGTGAAGGCATTCTAGGATTAGAAGCTGCATGTGCATCTTTAATTGAACCAGGAGACAAGGTTCTATGTATAGACAATGGTATTTTTGGCAATGGCTTTGGAGATTTTGCAAAAATCTATGGAGGCCAAGTTACCTATTTTAAGGCTGATTACAGAAAGGGCATCAATAAGGCGGAATTAGAAAATTTTATACAAAAAAATGGACCTTTTAAAATTGCCACTTTAGTTCACTGTGAAACCCCTTCTGGTATCACCAATCCAATAGACAAAATCTGTCCTTTACTCCATGATCAGGGCATAATCAGTATAGTAGATGCAGTATCCTCTATGGGAGGAGAAGCAATACATACGGATCAGTGGAAAGTAGACATTCTTTTAGGAGGCTCTCAGAAATGTCTATCCGCACCTCCAGGACTAACCATCCTAAGTGTAAGTGAGAGAGCTTGGGATAAAATTTCAAAAAGAAAGCACTCTATAGTGGGCTTTTATACCAATTTATCTAGCTGGAAAAACTGGTATGAGGAAAAATGGTTTCCCTATACTCAACCTGTTAGCGATTTATATGCCCTAGATAAAGCGGTGGAGAGAATTCTTGAGGATAAAGGCATATTCCAAAGACATAAAAATATTGCTGAAGCAGTGAGGAAAAGTATTATTGAAGTCGGCTTAGAGTTATATCCAAAGGAGAGTTTTTCTAATACGGTAACAGCAATGATGGTCCCTGAGGAAACTACCTTTGAAGAAATCAATAAGAAAATGCTAGAGGAACATAGGATTATGATTGCAGGATCCCTGGGAGATTTAAATGGTAAAGTCATGCGTATAGGACACATGGGGGAAAACTGTTATGAAGAAAAGCTGTATTTAACCCTAAAGGCATTGGATACCGTGTTGAAAGAATTAAATGTTCCAGTAAAAGGATATCTCCATAAGCATTTTCAAGAGGTATATAATGTACAATGATAAATTCCATAAGGATTATCTAAACAAATAAGGCACCTTATAGGTGCTTTTTTCTATGCCCTCCGTTGCTTTTCCTTAGAGCATTGTTATTCTTTATGATCATTCTGTATTTATATTTTTAGATTATTAAGGGAAATAAAGAAAATAGTAGTTATCCCAACGAGAAAATATAAAAGATCATTATAATATGATTTTTTGGCTTTGGAAAGAAAAACATTTTTATGGTAGAATAGTCAGAGTGGAAATCCGATACTATATATTGTGTGACTAATAAGATAAAAGCACAATATAGGCTGCGAGGAAAGGGAGATCGTTGTGATTAAAGAGATTAAAAAAAGGGATGGTAGAGTAATATTTTTTAACAAGGATAAAATTACTAGAGCAATATTTAGGGCAGCAGAATCAGTTGCTCACAACCAAGGGTCTCATTTGGATTATGATATAGCGGAAAGATTGGCCGATGAGGTTACAGGTTATTTAAGTAAAAAATACATAGGAAAAATGCCCACGGTAGAGGAAATACAGGATGTTGTAGAAAAGGTACTTATTGAGTCAGGGCATGCCATGACTGCCAAGGCCTACATACTTTATCGCAATGAGAGGAACCGCATCAGGGATCAAAACACCAGAATAATGAAAACCATAAGAGGGATTACAATAGATGATGCAAAGGAAAATGACACCAAAAGAGAAAATGCCAATGTGAACGGGAATACTGCCATGGGCACTATGCTACTTTATGGATCCACAGTATCAAAGGAATTTTGTAAGATGGAAATGATGAATCCAGTTTTTGAAAGGGCCCATGAACAAGGGGATATCCACATCCATGATATGGATTTTGCACCCATGGGCACCTTAACCTGTTGCCAGATTGATATAGAAAGACTATTCAAAAATGGTTTTTCTACAGGACATGGTTTTCTGAGGAAACCCAGCAATATCACTACAGCCGCTGCCTTAGCAGCCATTGCCATCCAGGCAAATCAAAATGACCAACACGGTGGTCAGTCCATACCCAACTTTGACTATGCCCTAGGACACTACGTAGCAAAGAGTTTTATAAGAAATTATATAGAGAATCTAGGGAAAGGATTAGATTTTTGCTTAGGAAGTCAAGAGGGAAAGAACTGGGCAAAAACCATTATCCATAAAACCATAAAGGAAACCCATACTACACCAAAACTGGAAATAGAAGAGACTTATTTAAAAGAAGAATATATAAGAGCTAAGGAAGAACTTGGGGATAGAATAGATGAAAATCTATGGAAAAGAGTACAAAAAACCTCCCATAGACAGGCTTTTGAAGAAACAAAGGAACAGACCTATCAGGCAATGGAAGCCTTTATACATAATTTAAATACCATGCACTCTAGAGCGGGAGCCCAGGTACCCTTTAGTAGTGTAAACCTAGGCACCGATACAAGTCCTGAGGGGAGGATGGTTACC
Organism: Irregularibacter muris; assembly: GCF_024622505.1. Lineage (NCBI taxonomy): Bacteria > Bacillati > Bacillota > Clostridia > Eubacteriales > Eubacteriaceae > Irregularibacter > Irregularibacter muris. Next base: position 9,662 of record NZ_JANKAS010000005.1, on the reverse strand, counting down.
GAAAACTTTCTTTTAGCAACCGAAAGGGGTTTAGGTAATGGAGAAACAGCTATTTTCCCCATCAGTATATTTAAGGTAAAAAAAGGAGTATCCTTTAATTCGCAAGATAAGAACTATGACCTATTTAAGCTAGCCTGTAGGGTAAGTGCTAAAAGATTATTTCCTAATTTTAGTTTTCTAGATGCCCCCTTCAACCTTCAATATTATAAAGAAGGAAGACCAGAAACTGAGGTCACCTATATGGGATGTAGAACCCGGGTAATTGGCAATAAGTATGATGCCAACAATGAAATTACCTATGGGAGAGGAAATTTAAGCTTTACCTCTTTAAATTTACCTAAGATCGCATTAAAGATAAATCAAGAGGAGGATCTTAAAAAGACTATCCATGGACTATGGAAAAAAGCCTTAGTATCCTCTGGTGTCCAGAGGGAAAATATATATCAAGAAATAGTAGACCTTTTAAGCCCCCAGATGGAGCCTACAATAGATCTTATAGCAGAACAATTATTGGAACGTTTTGAAATACAAAGAGCCAAAAAGGTAAAGAATTTCCCCTTTTTAATGGGGCAAGGTATATGGAAAGGCAGCGAGGACTTGCAATGGGAGGACACCTTAGATGAGGTCATTAAACACGGTACCTTAAGTATGGGCTTTATTGGCTTAGCAGAGTTTTTAAAGGCCCTTGTAGGTAGTCATCATGGAGAAAGCCAAGAGGCCCAAGAGTTAGGAATAAAGCTTATTGGTTACCTAAGAAACAAGATGGAAGACTATTCTCAACAATATGGCTTGAATTTCACCTTAATTGCAACCCCGGCCGAGGGATTATCAGGAAGATTTGTAAAACTGGATAGGAAGGAATTTGGATCTATAGAAGGAGTTACTGATCGAGAATATTATACCAACTCTTTTCATATTCCTGTGTATTATTCTATTACAGCCTTTGATAAAATCTCCAAGGAAGCTCCTTATCATGCTCTTACCAATGCCGGACATATTAGCTACATAGAATTAGATGGAGATCCCTCTATGAATATAGAGGCCTTTGAAGATGTAGTACGCCTAATGGCTGATTCAGGCATAGGATATGGATCTATCAATCATCCCCTAGATAGGGATCCTGTATGTGGATATAATGGCATTATTTTTGAAGAATGTCCAAAATGTGGCAGAAAAGAAGGAAGTCAGGGCATTCCCTTTGAGAGAATTAGAAGAATAACAGGATACTTAGTAGGGGATTATCAAACCCGTTTTAATGATGCTAAAAAAGCAGAGGTTCTGGACCGGGTGAAACATGGTATGAAATAATTTAAAATGGCAAACAAGCAAAAGTGTATAATCATAAACTTTACGCAGACTGTACGAAAGTGAAAGGCAAATTAAATTAATGATTATACACGGTAGGGTACCTATTTTGTAAAAATGTGCAAACTATTTGTTGAATATAGTGACAAGAAGGTGAGCGTGTGAAAATCAGATTGGCCAGTAAGGTTCAAATGAATTCCATTGTAGACGGTCCGGGCTTGCGTATGGTGGTTTGGACCCAGGGCTGTCCCCATCATTGTCCTCAGTGCCATAACCCCCAAACCCATCATCCCATGGAAGGCTTTGAGGCAGATTGCAAGGACATTATTCAGGAGATTCAATCTAGAGGAATTCATCGAGGAATTACCTTTTCCGGCGGAGAGCCCTTTGAGCAAGCTAAAGCTTGTATAGAAATCGCAAAGGCTGCCAAGAGGATTGGGCTGAATATATGGATCTATACTGGATATACTTTTGAATTTTTGTTGATGAAGCAAAGAAAAGACTGGTTGGAATTTTTAAGTTGTGGAGATGTATTGGTAGATGGGCCCTTTCAGATAAAACAAAAAAATCTACAGTTAGCCTTTAGGGGTTCAGAGAATCAAAGAATTATTGATATCCGTTCTTCCCTCAGGGAAGGGAAGGCCATATTATGGAAAGAATACATGGAGAAAAGTTCGTAATATAAAAGGGTTGTGCCCCATGGGGCACAACCCTTTTATATTCTATTTAATGTAGAAATATTAATACACCCTTCTTCCATAGGAAAAATGATCCCTATAGTAAGCAGTATTCAAGCTTGAAATGGTAATTCCATTATTACTAGAACTAGAATGGATAAATTGATCATCCCCTAGGTAGATACCTGTGTGACTAGGACCGGATCGATAGGTATTGCTAAAAATAATTAAATCGCCCGGTTGCAGATTGGCTCTGGATACATAACTACCCGCATTGGCCTGTAGTTCAGAGGTGCGAGGTATGCTTATCCCATTTTGTTTATAGACAAATTGTGTGTAGCCAGAACAGTCAAAGCCCTTTGTGGTAGAACCGCCAAATACATAGGGCACCTTTGGATTAAGGTATATCTTGGCTGTGTTAATGATGCCGCTGGTAAGGATTCTTCTGTTTTCATCGCCACGGTTAGGGGTTGAGGGAGAAGTGCTTGAGCCTTTACCAGATAAGGCATTATTGATGGTTTGAATTGTTTGGGGTCCGGCTAACCCATCTACAGCTATACCTTGGGCCTGCTGAAAAGATCGTAAAGCCTGTTGGGTTTGTGCACCGAAATAGTTGGTACAATTAGCAATGTTTAAATATCCTAATTTCTTAAGAGCTTCCTGTAATGCATTGACATCTGTTCCACTAATACCTAACTTCAAAAGACGATTGTAGGTCAAAGTACCCGCCGGATTTGTAGGCTGAGTTGGTTTTAGATTAGAGTTAGTACCTTTTAGGGCAGATTCCAATGCTTTATATGTAGCTGGCCCAAAGGAACCATCTACCGCAAGTCCTTGGGCTGCTTGGAAGGATTTCACTGCCTGTTGGGTTTGAGTGCCAAAATAATTGGTGCAATTAGCGATATTTAAGTAGCCCAACTTTTTAAGAGCTTCCTGCAACCCATGAACATCTGCTCCGCTAAGTCCTAGTCTTAAGGGACGACTATAATTTAAGACAGAGGAACTAGAGGAACCTGGATTTGTAGGTTGAATAGAAGTCTGCAATGCCTTAAATGATGCAGGGCCAAAAGAACCATCTACAGCTAACCCTTTGGATTTTTGAAAATCCATAACTGCATTTCGGGTAATATCTCCAAAATATGTAGTTGTATCCTTATAGCTGAAAAACCCTAAGTCTTTAAGATGCTGTTGAAGTACTTTTACATCCCCGTGGGTCATTCCCTTCTTTAGCACTCTATCGCCTAGAGCTGCATAAGCAGGTATTGCACTAATAGATAGCATTCCTGCCACAGTGAAGGCCACTACTGCACTTTTAAAACCATTTCTTTTTAATGTCAAAAAAACGCCCCCTTTTTATTAAAATTATTAAAACCTTACTCTTATAGTATATAATATTATTATGGTAGAACAAAGAAAAAAGCAGCAAAATTTGTCGAAAATATGTAAAGTGTATATGTATTGTAACAATTATGTAATAATATACCAAAAATTAGCCGTGAGGAGAGAGCTTAGATGAAGGAGATCACTATAGATAAAACAGGGAACAAGCCTCTGTATCTTCAAGTATTTCTTCAAATAAAAAATGAGATTTTACAGGGAAGGATGAAAGCCAATGAAAAACTTCCCTCCATAAGGCAATTGGCAGCTACACTAGAAGTAAACAATGATACCATTGTACAGGCCTATAAATTGTTGGAACAAGAGGAATTGGTCCTTAGCCATAGAGGGAAAGGAACCTATGTAAAATCTAGTGATAAAGAATTAAAGGAGGGAGGGAGAAGAGAAAATAATATTATCTGGGATTTTGCAAACGCTAGTCCCCATCCAGAAACCTTCCAAGTAGAAGAATTTAAAAAAATCATCAATGAAATACTCGATAGAGATCGAGGAGATACCTTTACTTATCAGGCTAGTGAGGGTTATTATCCCCTAAGGGAATCTATTGCCCAATACTTAAAAAAATTATCTATAAAAAGCAATATTCATGAAATACATATTATTTCCGGTGCTCAACAGGGAATTGATATCGTCACCAAGGGCTTGTTGGAATTAGGAGATGTAGTGATTATTGAAAGACCTTCCTATCCTGGTGCTAGAAAGGCATTTGAGGCGAGAGGGGCAAAACTTATTGAAATTCCCATGGAAGCAGATGGAATGAATATGGATGATTTAGAAAAAGCAATGAAAAGATACCTTCCAAAATTTATCTATGTGCTGCCAAATTTTCATAATCCAACTGGGATAAGCTATTCCCTAAAAAAAAGAAAAAGACTGCTGGAGTTGGCTGAGCAACACGATAGCATTATCATTGAAGATGACTATCTAAGCGATTTTCATTTTGGATATAAAAAAAGAATACCCCTAAAGGCCTTGGATGAATTAGATAGAGTCATCTATATTAAAAGTTTCTCCAAGATTTTTATGCCGGGCTTTCGATTAGGATTTTTAATAAGTCCTAGGGAATATGAAAGAAGAATTATAGATGCAAAGCAAAGTGCTGACTTATTTACTATGGGATTGGTCCAAAGAAGTTTTGATCTTATTTTCAGAAGAGGTTTCTGGAGAAAGCAATTAATAAAAATGGAAGAGTATTATAGAAAAGGTTTTTATGAAACTGTGGAGGGAATAAAAAAATATATTCCTAAGGAAATTTCCTATACTATACCCCAAGGCACTCTCTATTTTTGGCTAAAACTTCCCCCAGGATATCACTCCCAAGCCCTATTTTATGAGGCAATGAAAAGAGGTATTGCCATAACGCCAGGGAAAGAATTTTTTCTAGAGCATAAAAATAGTTCCTATTTTAGGATTACCTACGGAAATCTTAAAACCCAAGATATACTTCCTGGACTGGAGGAATTAGGGAGACTATTATCGGAGTTTTTAAAGGATTTCCATAGAAAGGACATGGAAAACACCTCTCTACCCTATTACTAAATAGATGAATAAAATATTGATTTTAAAAGCAAAATATGACTATATACATTCCATGGGAGAGGTGAAAAAATGGTAAGTAAAGAACAATTAATGATTGTCGGTACGAATTGTCCTGAGTATAATGCGATAAATCCAGGATTTTCAGCAACTATTGGGGGAAAATATAGTGAATCCTGTGAAAACTGTCATTATTGGGAAAATAACAGATGTCAAATAGATGTATTTGATGATGTCCTCACCAGTATAGACCAAGAATAAACCAGTTGATTAGGCTAGTTGATTTTTACTCACAATAAAATCTTCATTCAACGGGCATAATCAGTTACTCAACATATTTGGCTTTAAAAGTGCGTGCGAGCTTTGCACGCTTTTCTTTTTTGTCTGTATTTAATGTATAATAGTAGTGTTCATAATTTTCTATAAAAGATTATATTTATATAACTAAGGGTATGGATTGTATAGTAGGCATTGTCTAGAAAAATAAAAAATAGAAAAGGAAAAATTATGAGGAAACTATCCATTATTTTAATCACATTGTTCATTGTATTAATGTTGATTTTTATTTCTCCCCAGGCTGTCAAAGGGGATGATACTTTATATGATGTGTATGAGGGGCCTATGGGCATAGAAATTAAAAGCTATACCTCCAACTGGACAGGGGAAAAACTAAAGGATATCTATGAAGAATTATTAAACAACACCTATGGAGAAGAGATAAAGTATTTAGCTAGCATAAACCTCTACCCCGATAATCCCTATGGAGGGGACGAGGAAGGATTGTATCGGGGAGCTTATCAAAGAAATAATTTTATCAATAAATCTAGATATAAAATGAAGGACAAAGCAGAGATTGACCTATTAAGTATGAAGGATAAAAATACCATAGAAGAAATAGCAAAGACCCTTTCCCATGAATACGGTCATCATTTTACCTTGTATTACTTGATTAAAGGGGAAAATAAAACATTTGATCAGTGGCAGGACACCCAATATGCTGCCATAAGAGGATTAGTGGAAGATGAAAGAGTAAGCAATGACTATGAAAATGGACATCAATGGAATATTAGTGAAATTGCAGCGGAGGATTATATTCAAATTTTTGGTTCGCCCACTGCAAAAATCCCTAAAACTTACGATGATATTATAAAGAGAGAAGAAAAAAAGCAATTGGATCAGACTATAAGATGGAACAATCATATTTTCAATGTATATCCCCAGGAAAATTTTAATATTCCCCTAGCTCAGGACATTCCTGGTGTAGCTGATTATTGGCGTGAATTGGCAGGTTTGGAAGATTTAGAAATCCATCCCATACCTTCAACGTCCCATATAGCTTTGACCCAGGTTAAGGATCTAGGATATAATAAAAAACAATTCATTATAGAATGGACAGAGGGCATTGATGCAAAGACTTCCCCACTACTTTATACTGTAGTAGCCTTTGATGAACACAATCAGCAAGCTATTCCCATAAAAACAGTAAAAACAGGGGAGAAATTACAGGCTGTGATAGGCAGTGTGAAAATGAAAAAAGGCCTAGAAATTCTGTATTATACAGACCATTTTACAGAAACTCCAAAGGACATTCGAGTGTTTACAATGAATGAATATGGAAATATTGTCTCTTCGAATATTCTAACTATTGATTTTGAACAACCAATGGTCACAGAATTAAACCATGAGGAATATACACCCCAAGAAAAGGATATGAGAGTACAGGAAAACATCAGGATACTTCAAGATAAAGAATCCATAAAGAAATGGGTAGACAAAGCAATAGAAGGATTTTCACGTACTTTAGAAGGAATAAAATTATATATAAAAAAGGAGCTAAATTTATGGTACAAGGAACAGAATTATTAAAGCTATTATTAATTGTTATTGTTATAGGCCTTCCTCCTTTTCTGGTTGCCCTAAAAACTTTTAGAGAGGTAAACCCTATTATTTTAGGAATAATGAGTATTATTTATTGGGCGGGTACCTTGTATACTCAACAGGTCGTACCCTTTATATTAATTATGATCTTGATCATAAAAGAATATAAAAATAGGAAGGGAGATTCAGGAGAGTTTACTCGGGGACAGGAGAATAAACCCTATGGGATAAAGGATTTTTTCAAAATAGCCCTCTTTACCCTACTCCTCCGATTTCCTTTGGGCATAGTAAATTTTGTGTTTATGATCATCCTCCAAAATTTTGGAGTTAATATCCAACAACAAGAGGTCGTAGATATTTTTGTGAGTTCCAACGAATTATTGCTAAACATCTTTTTATTTGTGTTAATTGTCTTTATGGCCCCAATAAATGAAGAGTTCTCCATGCGTCATTGGTTGTTTCATAAGGTGTTAACCCCTAAAACAGGGAAAATCATAGCGGCTATTTTAAGTAGTGCATTATTTACTTTACTACATTATAATGTTGTAGGCATCCCTACTTTTTTCGGATTAGGACTTTTTGCCTGCTATATTTATCATAAAAGAGGATTTTGGGGAGCAATAACAGTGCATTTTATCTTTAACTTAAGCACCGTCTTTTTACTCATGCTAACAAAATTTTTAATTCCTTTGGCGTAGAAAGAAGAAAAAAGTCTTTTTCGATATAACTTTATGAATTTTGGTATAATAAGAATAGTTAACAACATTTTCATAATAAAAACAATTTTCACATTGATTGGCATTTAACAATGTAGATAAATAATTTTTTGTGATATAGTTAAAGAGATTAGAAAGCGGGAGGATGGAAAAATGAGTGTAAAAATTAAAGATGTTGCTAAAGAAGCCAATGTTTCGGTGGCGACTGTTTCCAGGGTATTAAATAATGTGCCATTGGTAAATGAAGAAACAAAAAAAAGAGTACTAGAGGCTATAGAGAGAACCGGTTATAAACCCAATGCTATTGCAAGAAGTCTAAAAATGCAAAAAACCAACACTTTTGGTATTATGATTCCAGATATAGCGAGCTCCTACTTCACAGAGGTAGTACGGGGAGTTGAGGATATTTGCAATATGTATGATTATAATATCATCTTGTGTAACACAGATTCTGAGGAACAGAAAGAGCAAACTTATTTGGATGTATTAATAGAGAAACAATGTGATGGTATTCTTTATATAGGCAGGGGAATTTCCCAAGAGTTAAAAAAGAAAATGGTAGATAGCAAAGTGCCATTAGTTACTGGGGCTATACATGACTACGAGTACTCCATTCCCAGCGTAATGGTAGATAATGAAAAAGCAGCCTATGATATGACTAAATATTTGATTTCCTTAGGACATAAAAAAATTGCCCACTTCTCTGATGGCCATCACAACTCCTTGATTGCAAGGGAAAAGGAAGAAGGGTTCAGAAGAGCCATGCAAGAAGAAGGATTAGCCCTACCTAAAGAATGGGAGCTAATGGGGGAGATCAGTATTCGGGGTGGATATAAAATGATGGATGCCCTATTGAAGGAAAACAATAGACCTACTGCTGTGATGGCCACCAATGATGAAGTTGCCCTAGGGGCCATAAGAAGAGCAGGGGAAGAAGGCCTGAGTGTACCTAAGGATATAAGTATTAGTGGGTTTAATAACTTTAATATTTCCGAATGGGTACAACCTTCTATTACCACTGTAGCTCAGCCTATGTACGATATAGGAGCGGTTTGTGCAAGAATGTTAATTAAAATGATAAATAAAGAAGAAGTAGAAAATCAAAATATTATCATGCGCCATGATATTATTGAAAGAGAATCTACAGCAACAGTGAAATAACCATTACTCCAATGGGAAAGGATGATAGTAGAAATGGAAGTTATTGATAAGGTTAGCGAAATATTACACCTACTTGCTCCTATAGAATCAAGACAATGGTGGAGAACAACGGATATTAGTAGAGAATTAGATATTCACGTTTCTACTGTACATCGCCTACTATCCTCCTTAAAACGCCATGGATTTGTGGCACAGGATCCAGTTAATAAAAAATATTCTTTAGGATTGGAATTTCTACATTATGCTGAAGCGGTAAAAGAATTTCATATTGTTGAGAATATGCTTGCCCAACCCTTAGAAGCTATATACAAAAAAACTTCGGAGAGCTGCTTTATTACAATAAGAGAAGGGACATGGGGAAGGATAATTGATAAGATGGATAGCGACAAGCCCCTAAGAGCAGTGGAAGAAATCGGGACAAAACGCTCTCTTCATATAGGAGCAGCCAATAAAGCCATATTATCTTTTCTCCCCTTAAAGACTAAAAATGAATTACTAAAGAGTTTAAAAGATAAAGAGTCTTTGGAGAGAGAATTAAACCAAATAAGGAAAAAAGGATACGCTATAGATGAAAATGAGACTATTTTAGGAGTCATGGTGGTAGCTATACCCTTCTTCACGGAGAAGGGCAATGTCATTGCTTCTTTATCCGTAGCAGTACCAAAGATTAGAATGAACGCAGAAACCCTAGGAGTTATTATTAAACACCTTATAGAAATAAGTGAGAAATATAAGGGATAAAAGCAAAAAATTCCAGTTGAAAATAGATTGGTGTCATGTTATTCTATAAAAGTCGCCTCTGAGAGAGGCAAATAAAGTTGCAAAAAGCAATAAAAGTAATTTATATAAAAACAAAATTTATTTAAAAAAGAAAAAAGCTGTTGACAGCTTTGCAGAAACCTGTTAAAGTAGTAAGAGTCGCCAGCAAGGGACGAAACAGCACCTACTTACAGTAGGGGATAGCCTGGGAAACAACTTCAAAGAATTTCTT